>NZ_JBHYUG010000087.1:0-31717 GCF_042749375.1 Streptomyces sp. NPDC059477
GGGATATGCCCCGGCAAGCCGGGGCATAGAGCGCGAATTGCGCAAGCGCAATTCGGATTCCGGCGCAAGCGCCGGAATGGAATTCCGTGAACGGAATTCCGGACGGAATGCAATTCGCGCAAGCGCGAATTGGAGGCGACCGCGCAAGCGCGATCACTCAGGCTGGCTACGAGGGGGGTGCATCGCGTGCGGGACTGTGTAGGGCCTGGGGTTCCCTGCCACCACCCCAACAACGGGAGTGACGGACCGTCGGGTCGATCGGGTCGATCGGGTGCCGGCTTCACCGCAGTGACGGGCTCCGCTGCGCTCCACCCTGGCCTCTCCCCACTCTCGAAACCGGCCGCTCACGTTCACCGATACCCCGCCAGCATACCCTATGGATCGTACGTGCGGGGCGAGATTCGGCCAAGTATCAGCCTACAGGGGGAAGCTGTCGCGTTGGCGATGCATCAGGGGTACTGACTGTGTAGAGTCTGGTACCAGACACCACCCCACCGGCCCGCCACTCACCGCGCCGGACTCTTATTCCTATAACGCGCTGCATTCCGCGAAGAGGAGAACCACGGGAATGGCCGTGAAACTGCGTGAACACCAGATTGAGGCCGTAGCCGCTATCGTGCGCGGCCTCGATATTCCGCCGGGTGGCATTCCCTGGAATGGGTTGCGCGGGCAGGTGCACGCCGCGTGCGGAACGGGGAAGACCATCATTGCGGCGGCCTCCGCGAAAAAGATTGTGCCCAAGGGCCGCGTTCTCGTGGTGGTGCCGACCCTGGATCTCCTGGCGCAGACCGTGAAGGCGTGGAACGGCGCCGGGCCCAAGGCGCCGGCGGTCATGGTGTGCTCGCCCCTGGACGATCCGGAGCTGTGGCACATGGGGGTTCGGTGCACCACCAACCCCGTGCAGCTGGCCCTGTGGCACAAGGAGGGGCCGGTGACCATCTTCGCCACCTACTCCTCCCTGCCCGTGCTGGTGGAGGCGTTCGAGGGCGCCTACGGGCAGAAGTTGGCGCCGGTGGACCTGGCGGTGGTCGACGAGGCGCACCGGACCAGTGGGTCGATGGGGAAGGCGTGGGCGGATATCCACGACCAGACGAAGATCCCGGCGCACCGGCGGCTGTACCTCACCGCGACGCCGCGGATCTGGCAGGAGCGGCCTGAGCACTGGGAGGTCGCGGAGGGGGTGCGGGACGCGCTGCCGGAGGAGATGGCGGCCTCGATGGACGACGAGAAGGTCTTCGGGCCGGTGCTGTACAAGCTCAGCTTGGCGGCGGCGGTGTCGCGGAAGCTGCTGGCGCGGTACCAGATCATCGTCCTGGAGCTGAAGGACCCGGTCGTCACCCCGGAGCGGCTGATGGGCGAGGAGCGGCACACCGAGAAGGTCCGCGGGGAGCGCCTCGGGGCGCTCCAGGCCGCGCTGCTGCACACCATGGAGCAGCACCAGCTCCAGACGTGCATCACGTTCCACCACCGGACGATAGAGGCCGCCGCGTATGCGGAGGGCCTTCAGCGGGTGGCGAAGCGCCTGCACGCGGACCAGCCGGAGAAGTACCCGTCGGAGATCTGGGCTGACTGGCTGATGGGTGAGCATGTCCCGGAGCGCCGGCGGGAGGTGCTGGGCAAGTTCGGGACCACCGCCCGGCGTGCGGTCCTGTCGAACTGCCGTGTCCTGGGCGAGGGTGTGGACATCCGGGCCGTGGACTCGGTGGCCCTGCTGGATCCGAAGGGGGCGCCGCACGACATCGTGCAGGCGATCGGGCGCGCGCTGCGGCAGAAGCCCGGAGAGGGAAAGCTCGCCTCTTTGATCGTGCCGGTATTCCTCCAGCCGGACGAGGAGCCGGAGGACATGTTCACTTCCGGTTCGTACAAGCCGTTGGTGAAAGTCCTTGAGGGTTTGCGGGCTCACGACGAAGAAGCCGTCGAATTGCTGGCGATCCCGCAGGAACCTCAGAAGGCTGACGTGCAGCCCTCCGAATACATTGGTGCCGCGCCCGGTGATAACGAGGAAGAAACGCGGTTGCTACTGCGTTTTGCGGCTCCTCGTGATCCGGTGATGGTCGCTGACTGGGTCAGCTTCAATGTGATCGACACCGAGCGGCAGGACTGGGCGCGCGGCTGGGCGAAGCTCAAGGAGTACGCCGAGCGCGAGGGGCACGCCCGTGTTCCGTACGAACACCGCGAGGGTGCGACACCGCTTGGGCAGTGGGTGGCGGAGCAGCGACGGGCCTATGCGGCCGGGCAGATGACCGGCCAGCGCGCCCGGCGGCTGGAGCGGCTCGGCATGGTGTGGTCGGTGGCGGATGAGCGGTTCCAGGAGAACCTGGCGGCGGCCCGGGTGTACTACGAGGAGCACTGGACGCTGTGCGCGCCCCGGGCCGCCACGGTGCTGGACCGGCCGGTGGGGCAGTGGTTGTCCAACCTCCGACGCCCCGGCGCCCTTGAGGGGCGGCCGGAGTGGGAGGCCGCGCTGCTGGCCGTGGACGAGGACTGGAACCCCGAGTGGCCGGCCGACTGGCAGCGCCACTTCGCCGCGCTGCGCGAGCTGGTGCGCGAGGAGGAGGGGGCGGAGGTGATGCCCGGGTTCACCGTCCACGGGATGGACGTGGGGAAGTGGCTGGACCGGCAGCGGAAGCCCGAGGTATGGGCGGCCTTGAAGGAGGGGCAGCGCGAGCGCCTGGAGGCCATCGGCGTCACGCCTCCCGCGCCCGCAGCTGCGGCGGAGCCGGAGTTGCCCGCCGGGCCGTCCATGACGCCCGTGAGCGCCTTCGAGAGGGGCGTTGCGGCCCTGGCGCAGTACAAGGCCCGGGAGGGGTCTGTGAAGGTCCCCAGGGGCCACACAGAGGTGCTGGAGGACGGGACGGCGGTGAAGCTCGGGGTGTTCCTCTCCAACAGCAAGAACCGCCGGGCCAGGCTGACCGCCGACAAACTCGCCGCGCTCGCCGGTCTCGGGCTGGAGTGGGCGGCCGCGGAAGGAGTGGCGTGATGGGCGCGAGCGACCAGGAGGCCGGGGAGCAGCGGGTGCGGGACGCCGTGCGGCGGCACGCGCGCGCCAGGGTTTTCGCGGAGGCGGAGGACGTCATCTCGGCGGTGCTGTCCGACCCGGGGGTGCAGGCGGCACGGGAGCGGGTGGAGGCGGCGGAGGCGGAGTTCGGCATGGAGCTTCAGACCCGTCTGCAGCCGTTCCAGGACCGCTACGACCAGGCCGTCGCGGCGGGCGACGCGGACGGGCTCGCCGGGCTCTGCGGGGGCAAGCACGGCCACTGGGGGCGGATCTGCGTCCTGCCCGACGGCCACGAGACCTCGATGGAAGAACCGCACTGGGGCCGCAACAGCGAGGGCCGGCCGGTCGCGTGGGTGGGCAGCGCGCCCGACGACTGGTGAGAGAGCACGATCCGGTGCTTCCGGACTGGTGTGGGCGGTGCAGGAGCAGGCGGCGTGACGGCCCCTGCGCGGTGCTGTCGTAGGGGGCTGGCGGCGCCGTGATGCTGGACTCGCGGGACCCCGGGGCGCGTTGGCCGTTCCGGGGTCTTCCGTTACCCGGGGTCAGCGACCGGGCACCCCAGTGTCTACACGAACATCTGCACGATTCCCCAGGTCAGAGCCCTGGTATCGCGCGGGTGTCCGTGTAGGGACTGGGATCTTGGGCCGGGTCCCCCTTGTGCGAACTACGGTGCCGTCGAAGGGGGTTCGCGTCGTGTTCCGGGCGGGTGCCGAGCGGGTCTTCTTCGCACGCACCCCGAAGGCTCGCTCAACGGCCCCTGCCAGGATCAGCCGAGTTCATCGGTGTCAGCCGTGCCGCGGGGTCGGTTGCGGGCCCACTTCTTGAGATCGCCGGGGTGGTAGAGGAACTCGGCTCCCCGCTTGCCGACCGTAGGTGGGAAGTCGGGGTCGTTGGCGCGGGCCCAGCGCAGGGCCGCGAGCGTGATCCCGGGCAGATGGTTCTGCTGAGCGGTACGCAGTCCGACCGCGACATCACCCGGTTCCACGCCGGGGGGCGCGGGCGGGGCCGGCTTCGCCGTCGGCGCCCCCGAAGAGGTGTCGACTGCAACGGGGCCGGGCACAGCGGCCGGGGTGAGCGGTGCGGGCGCGGCCGGGAGTGTGCTCGGGTCGTCGGCGAGGGGACCGGCGGTCGTGGGCGCCGGGGTGTGCGGCGGGCGCGGGGCCGGGCTGCCGGTCGTCCTCTCGGTGCGGGTGCCGGACATCGCCCACTCGCGGGCCTCCGCGTTAGACAGGTTCAGCACCTGCGTCTCCTGGGCGCGGCCGCGGGTGACGACCTGGACGCGGCCTTTGTGGTCGCTCGGCATGGGGATGGGGCTGACTTCGGGGACGAGCATGCGCCAGGCGTTGAGGGTGTAGCGGACGAGGATGCGGGTGGCGAAGTTCTCGCGCATCTCGGGGCCGCCGATGGCGCGGGTGGTAGCGGACTGCGCGACCAGGAGGACGTGGAGGCGGACCTGGCGCCCCATGAAGAGGATCTGGCCGAGCGCGTCGACGGCCGGGGACGTCTTCGGGTCGCCGGACTCCCGGATCTTCGCCCAGTACCACTTGAGCTGCGTCATGGTGGCGTTGACCTCTTCGAGGAGGATCACCAGCCTCGGGCCGACCCGCCACGGCTCGCGCTCCAGGACGTCGTCCTCGAACTGCTCCGCGAGGCCGAGCCGGCGCCGGCCTTCCTGCGCGAGCCGGATCAGGGCGTCGTGGATTTCGGCGATGTCGCGGCAGTAGGTGACGCCGGGCACGCCGCGCGCCCAGGTGTGGGAGATCCGCTTGAAGTCCAGGACGTAGGCGTGCGCGCCGTTATGGATGAACTGGCAGCAGATGGTGCGCAGGATGGTCGACTTGCCGCCGCCGGTGCCCGCGGAGATCAGGACGTGCGGGGAGTCGGCGTCCAGATCGACGGAGACCTTCCTGCGACCGGATCCGAGACCGATGAGCGGGGCGGACTCGGGCATCTTCGCCAGGATCTCCCGCACCCCCGGGTCCGACAGCCGCAGCATCTTGGGCGGGGTCTGGCGCTTCTTCACGGTGAGGTGAGTGTCCGCCCCGGCGCGGCGCCAGGTGAAGGAGACGTTCTCCAGGGCGAGCTTCTTCTTGACGAGGTCGGCGACCTGGTCCTCGTTGAACCGCATGTGGGTGGGGACGTCGATGCGTATCTCGGCGTCGTCGTCGGAGAAGTTCCTGGGGATGTGGAGGTAGCGGCGGGGGTCGGTCAGCTCCGGGATGCCCAGCGGTACGGAGATCGCCTCGTGCAGGGGGATCAGCCACTCGCGGGTGAACTCCCGGCGCCTGCGGGTGGCCAGCCCGTAGACGGCCCCGCCGACGGCAGCGGTGGAGACCGCGGTGATACCGCCCGTCTGGACGGCGGCGGCGAGCGGCGCCGGGTCGTCGATGAGGCCCCGGACGGTGGTGAGGGTGGTATCCCGCCTCTCCTCCTCTCCCAGGGCCCAGTACCCGGCCGACCCCGTCGCGGCCAGTCCGGAGAGGCGGAGGGCGGCGCGTTGCCAGCCGGGCCGGTAGGCGGAGCGGCGCACCGGGGCCTCGGCCTTCGGCAGGACCCGGGTACCCGGGCGCCAGAACGTCGCGTTGGTCTTCCGTACCCCGTCCATGGGGCGGCCGGACAGGAACCGGCCGATCCCGAACGCCAGCGCTTCGGCGGTCTCCTCCACCTGCCGGTCGAACTTGCTCTGCCCCATAGTCGTCGTGCCCTCTCAGCCGTGCTGGGTGTTCCGGGCACCCAACACCCAGAAGCGGACACGACCGTAAAACAGCGGACCTGTGCATAGATTCTGTCGATTAACGGGGCACTTGTGGATAAAAAAGCCAGTCGGAGCGAGCGGGACGACGGCGGTTACGGTGAGGGGAATCGTTGGGTTTGAGCAGGGAGAACGTATGGGTTCGGTGGCGCGGGAGCGGCTGTGTGACTGGGTGGTCGACAAGGACGCGGTGTGGGTCCACGGGGACCGGATCACGGACGGCCGTGTCGCTCTGGACATGCGGCTGATCGACGGCCTCGACCCGGACGTGGTGCACAAGGACGGGCGGTGGCGGATCCGCAAGCACACCTTCCCGGTGCATCTCGGTGACGATCACCCCGACCTCACCGACGTGCTCCCCGCCCCGGGGCCGGGCTGGGAGCCGGTGGCGTGGTCGAACTGGTCCACGGGCGGTGTGCGGATCGGCGCGGTCGGCGGGCAGCCGGTCGCGGTCGACCACGCCTGGCTGTCCCGCCTCCCCGACGGCTACCGCGTCGAAGGCTCCCCCGACCACGACATGCTGCGGATCGTCACCGCCGAGCCCGCCCCCGCCCTCCTCACCGGGGCCGGCGCCCCGCAGCACCTGGTCGTCGGCGTCGTGGTGCCCGTGAACCCCACCACCGCGCAGGCCGGGGACGGAGTGCTGCGGGCCATCGTCGACGAACTCAGCGCCCTCTAGGACAACGGGGGGGGAGCGGTTCAGGGCGGGGGGAGGATGCCCTGGAATCCGGGCCCGAGCCCGCGCCGCCGCCGCACCCGGGGCCGGGCCAGCTTCCCGGGCGCGGCCTGTTGCCCGGTACCAGCCGCGGCGGCGGGCACGGCCGCCTCGCCGGGCGCAGCGGCGTCGGCGTCGGTGGGGAGGCCGAGCCGGCGGCGCGCGTCCTCAGTGGCCGCCGCCACTGCGGCGAGCGCGCCGGCGGTCTCCGGGCTGATCTGGGACAGCGCGGCGGCCAGGACGTCGATCGCGTCGAGCGCGTCCTCGGCCGCCGCAGCGTTCCAGGCCGTGGGCGCGACGACGTCGGCGAGATGACAGGCGCTCACCACCACCGACTCGGCCCGCTGCTCAACCCCGGGCGCCGCCTGCTCGTTCAGTCCCATACCCGGCTCAACGACGATCGCAGCGGAATTGATCGCCGCCTTCGCGCCCATCCCGCCCCGGTCCCCCACGTCGCCTTCCGGGCCGGGCCACCGGCCGAGATCGGTGGCCCGAGACGGTCCGTCGTCTATTTCCCCGGCCGGCGGAACCTGCGGCGGTTCTTCCTCGCCTCCGCTTCGGCCGCCTCCCGCGCCGCAGCTTCCTCCGCCTCGCGCCGTGCGACGCGTTCGGCTTCGAGCCGGGCGAAGTGCTCGGTCTCGCACGGTCCGCACAGCCCG
This sequence comes from Streptomyces sp. NPDC059477, assembly GCF_042749375.1. Classification (NCBI taxonomy): domain Bacteria; kingdom Bacillati; phylum Actinomycetota; class Actinomycetes; order Kitasatosporales; family Streptomycetaceae; genus Streptomyces; species Streptomyces sp. NPDC059477. Next base: position 7,125 of record NZ_JBHYUG010000087.1, read on the forward strand.
TCCGTCTCGCTCCGCCAGGACGACCGGACCGACTGCCAGCGGTCGTCGGTGAACTTCGCTCCGCAGGTGGTGCACACCGGCCGCCGCGCCTCCCGCTCCGCCGCCTCGCGCTCGGCACGGCGCTCCCCCTCCTCGCGGGCGGCCTGGCGGCGGCGGGCGAGGTAGGCGTCCCGGCGCGGGTTGCCGATCGCGTCCAGCAGCGGCTCCAGGCGGTCGCGGCCGTAGCGCCAGAACGCGGGCCCTGCCGGCCCATGCTCACGCAGCCGCTCCAGAGTGGTCGCCACGATCGGGATACAGCCGTCGTAGGAGTGGTAGCCGCGCTCCTCGTACCAGCGGCCCTGCCAGTGGGAGCGGGTCAGGTCTGCGACCCTTTCCATCTGATTCTTCGCGGAGCGCTTGCCGACCTGGTGGAAGACGAGCAGGACCGGCGGGTGCACCCGCTCGTACTCGTCCCACGGGGGTGCGGACCAGCGGGTGCGCCACATCGGCTTCACGGTGTCGTCGGTGTCTTTCTCCTGCCGGTGGAAGAACCGCAGGTACTTGTCGAACTTCGCGGCGATGAAGGCGGCTTCCTCGGTGCAGTTGTCGGCCTCGATGAACAGCAGCGGCACATCGTCGTCCGGTGCGACAAGGACGATGTCGGCGCGGGCGCTGCCGATGGCGGGGTTCTTCCAGGTCCCCTTCACCGGGAGGGCGACCTCGGTGGCGTAGGAGGTGAGGGTGCCGATCCCGTCGGGTGCGTCGACGGCGGCCTGCGCGGCAGCGACCGCTTCGGCCGGCTCCCCGGCGACCAGGTCGAGGTCGGGCTTCGGGCGGATCAGCGCGATGACCGTCTCGTTCACCGTCATCGGGTGCGAGGCCCCGGAGCGGCCCGCGCCCTTGGGTATGCCGCCCATCTCCTCCGGCTCACGGTCCAGGTCGATCGCGGCGGCGGCCAGACCGGCCACGGTGAGGATGCGGACCTCCTCGTTGCCGCGGGTCCGGCCACCATCGACGGCCAGACCGTGACGCCGCAGATCGTTCGCCGCGCCCCGATGGGAGGCGGTCCGGGCTTCCTTCCGCTTCGCCGAGGTCGGCTTGGCTGTGTGCCGGTAGGTCAGATGCGGCGCGGCGAGACGCTGTATCTGGTCGGCGGTCGCGACCTTGAGCACCCCGAGCACGGACAGCACATCGCCCCGCAGACCGTTCGACGACCCCGCCTCGTTCGCCTTGCGCCGGCCCGCCATCAGACCCGCCCTCCCCGTACGCGCGCCCCACCAGGCGCACCACCCGGCCGGCTACCGGCCGGGCGCCAGGCCCCGGCCGTGGACGGGACCGGGCCCCCGCACCCGATGATCTCCCTCCCCACCGACAACCAACTCAGGCCAGAGGGGAGAGAAGGGGGTTGTGACAAACCGCAGGCGGCCCGGAAACCGACGCTGACAAGGGGAAATACCGGACGGGTGGGCGCCGGGCACGGAAGTGTCTTCGGCAGTGGGAACGCAAGCGGCGGCGCCAGGAGCCCACCAGGACGTGCCGCCGCCCGCCGCAGGCCGGGCACGGACACCCCGGACCGGACACCGGGCACACGGTCGGCGGGTTCGCGATCGGCGGGGCTCCGTCGTGCCCGGCGGCCACAGCGGTGGGAAGGAGCGGCCGGGCCCGGACCGGACACAGCCACACGCACAGGCTTGAGGACAGGAGAGAGCGTCCGGGTGAGGGCGGGGGCGGGGTCGGGGGCAGATGTGGGCACGGGGTCCTCGTTCCTCCCGGCCAGGCCGGGACAGAGCAGCAGTGTTCATCCGCACCGCGCACATCCGTCCCGCGCGGTGCCGACGGCCACCCTGCTCGATCACCCCTTGACCGCGCTCCCCTCACCCCGGCCCGCAGTGTCCGTTTTACCCCTTGACCACCCCTTGACCAAAGGGTTCGTCCGTGGCCGACACCACACCGCCCCACCCCGCCTGTTCAGCGGGCGGGCCGGGTACTGGACGGCGAGGAACCGAGCCGCCAGTCCGACGGCTTCTGGCCCCGGAACGTCTCCCCGGCCTCAATCCGGGCCTTGTTCCGGGCGAACTCCCGCTCCGCCGCCGACAACTTCCGAGAGGCGCAGCCGGGGTGTCCCCAGCCTCCGGTCACCTTCGTGATGACCTCGCCCTTGCCGTAGTCCTTGAAGCAGGCCGGGCAGGTACCGCCGTACGCGGCCCGCAGCGACCCGCGCGGCAACGGCACCGCCTTCTTCGCGGCCGGCTTCCTCCCGCCCGCCTTCTTCGCCGCCTGCGCCCGTTTGATCGCCTCGCGCTGGACCTTGCCGGGCCGCTTCTTCGGCTGCTTGGCCCGGGCCGCCTTGGCGGCCTTCTGTGCCGGGGTCTGTCCCACACCCGGGATCGTAGAAGCCGACGTCGGCAGACGGCCCGCGCCACGCGCACCGGCCGTCCCGGGGGCGGTGGCGCGCGGGTGCGGACCGGGGCGCGCACGGTGCGTTGAGATGCGGACGATGGAACGCACTCCCCCACCCGGTGGAGCGCACTGAGTGGACTCCACCCACACCTGGTGCGCTTCGCGGTGGCCTCCACTCTCCACTCGGTGCGGACGTCGCCGTGCGCTTCCACCCGGTGGAACGCACAGCGGTGCGGCGATGCGCGGCATCGTCCGTACCCCGCACCGCCCCTACGGACGGTGACGGTGCGCGGTGGCGGGAGGGAGAGATCTCCCCTCCCGCCACCGCGCACCAGAGGCCCGGTACGGGTCGCCTCCCAAGTGGCGGAGGACTCTGTCAAGGGAGAACGTCGAAGACTGTGCGGAATGGCGTGGGTGGTCAAGGGTTGATTTCCACTCGATGGACTGAGTGGAATCCGGCGGCGCACCTGGTCAAGGGGGGGGTGCATCGAGTGCACTCCATCCGATGCGCCGTCACCCTTTGCACGCGCACCGGGTGGAGCGGACGGGAGTGGCGTCCACTCTCCCGCGCAGGATGCGGCGCGGCGGTGCGGTGGGTGGCGTGCGCGGCACTGCCGTCGCATGTGCCGGTGCGCCTGGTCAACCGCACCGAGCGCACCGGATGCCGGGCTGTTCCGCGCTCCCCCACCGGGTGGAGTCCACCGAGTGGACCACACCACGGTGGTCTCCACTCCGTACGGGCGGGCCCGCGGTGGAGTCCATCGTGTCCACTCACCCCCGGCGGCGGCCCCGCCCGGCACGCCACGGGTTCGGCCGGCCACCGGGGTACTGCCGTGCGCCGCGGGAGCGGCGCCGGGCGGGCTTCGGCGCCTGGTACAGCGCCGCGCGCAGCCGGATGGCGTCGGCGAGCTGCTCCAGGCGCTCGCGCTGTTCCGGCGAAAGACGCAACGGGGGTGGGGTCGGGGCAACCATCAGGGCCTCCGTGATCGAGGGGGGCGGTTCCCGGCACTCTCCCCCGCTCCCGGGTGACGTCGGGGTGGGCGGCCGGTCGCGTCCCGGCGCCCGGCACCGCGACTTCACCGTCCGTCCCGCCGTGCGGGCCGCACGGCGCGTCACGGCCGGAGGCCCTGACCCTGGCCGGGGCCGGGCTGCTGGCGCTGCTGCTCGTGCTCCTGGCGGCGCTGGCCGCCAGGAGTGGCCGGGTCGGTGAGCGGGGACTCCCGTTCCTCGATGGCGCGGTGGTGGGCGTCCGCTTCGGCGAGAGCGCGGTTGCGAGCCTCGGTGGTGACGGTCAGCTTGGCGAGGGCGGCGAGGCGTTCCGGGGAGGTCGTCCAGGTCTCCGGATCGGTCGTCCGGCCCTCCGCGTATTCCTGGGGCATCGCGGCCTGGAGGTGGGCGTGGACGGCGGCAGCCCGTTGTGCCGGGGTGCGTGCGGCGTCCCGACCAGGGTGGTCGACGGCGTGCGGCGGGACCTGGTCGTGCTCGCCCTCGTCGAGGTCGCGGGAGTCGGCGGGTGCGGAGACCGCCGAGGTCGTGGTCGTCGCCTCGGTGGCGGTGTCGGCCCGGATACGGGCGTCGCGGATCGCGCCCTGTACGGCGAGGCTGGCGAGGCGGGCGCGTTCGTAGCGGCTGGACTCCCGCGGCGGTGTGCCTTCGGCGTCGGCGATCCACCACCGGTCGGGTACCGGGAAGTCGGCGGTGTAGGTCATCCGGTCCGCCGCCGGCGCTTCGCGGCCGGGCTTGGTGACGGTGTGACGGCGGGAGTAGCGGAGCAGGGCCCGGTCGGCGATGGAGTCGTCCAGACCTGGCGGGAACGCTCGGCCGCGCAGTGTCTCCAGCAGGTGCCGGCGGGCTTCGGCCAGGACGTGGCGCCGGGAGAACTTCTCGCGCACGGTGAAGACGACCGCGGCGACGTCGACGGCGGCGAGCGCCATGTCCACGGCGGGGTCCACCCGGGCCCGGATCGCCGCGCCCGCAGCCCGGCAGCGCTCAAGGAGCCCGTCGACCATCTGCTTGCCGAAGCGGAGGAGCGCGGACGCCTTCCACCACGCGAGGAGCTGCTTCAAGGGGCGCGGGGTCTTCTTCTGGGGGCGGGTGTCCTGGGCTGCCTGCCAGCCGAGGCCGTGCCGGGCCTTCTCCCCGGGCAGCCGCCCGTGGTCCTTCACGTACTGGTCGGTGAGCACCTCCAGGGCGTCCTCGATCCGCTGACGGCGGGTGGAGGACCAGTCGATGATCTCGGCGTCGACACCGGCGATCTCCATGACGGAGCGCAGCCCTGGTGTCACCTCCCTCGGCACGGTCGCCAGGCCGAGCGTCTCGCACACCTCCGTGGTCATGGTGAGGGTGTAGAGCGTCCCGGCGGCCACCACGTTCTGGTAGAGGCGGTAGGTGTCCAGCGCGCCCCAGACCGGTTCACCGTCGGCGCCCGGGCGCTGGACGCGGTTGAGGACCAGGCAGTGGGTGTGAAGGAGCGGGAAGCCGTCGCGGTTGTCGTAGTGCCGGAACGCGGCGACCACCAACGCCGGTCTCTTCGCGCGGCCGCGGCCGGAGGACCACCGGGTCTCGGCTACTTCGTCCTCGATCCAGTGCAGCGCCGCGGCGATGGCACGCTCGTGCGCCCGCTCGATGACCCGGCGCGTCCGGTCGTCGCCCAGCGCCCACAACACGATCAGGGACGCCTGCGGCCGGAAGGTGAAGTCCAGAGCGAGCAGCGGCGTCTGCTTGCGGGCCTCGATCTCCTCGACCGGCTGCCCCAGCACGGTCGCCCGTCGCGCGGTGGCCGGGTCGGTGCCGTCGTCCAGGAGGCGCTGCTCGATCCGGTCGGCGTCCGGGTGCCGGACTTCTCCGAAGACGAGCGCCAGCTGCCGCTCGGACACCTGGCCGCCCTCGGTCAGCCCGAGCGCGGCCAGACCGCGCCCCCACCACCGTCCCGGCGGGAGACCGGCCGTCTCCTGCGCGTCCTTCAACGACTGGCCGACCGGACGGCGGCCGTCCCCGAACGCCACCCCGCGTATGTAGTAGCGCCAGGCGTTACGCCTCTGAACCTTCGCGACACTCAGCATCACCCCAGCACACACCGGCCCTGACCTGCGAAAAAGCCCGATCCCGTGGGGCGGGAGGGTTCACCGGAACTTCACCGTCGATCCCGCAGGGCGGGAGCCGACGACTCCCCCGCACCTGCCGGCCGGGCCATGTAAATGCTGCGCGGCCACCCAGGCGCACACCCCACACGCCTCACGCGCCACGAAAACGGACAGCTGACGACTCCACCGGTCACCGAGCGCACATCAAGAACCCGCTCCCCCACCGACGGCCAGAGAAGCCGCACCCCCTGAACCACGTCACCGAACCCTCAGCCCCCGGCAGCCGCCGGGGGCTTCGTCGTGCTACCCGAAGGAGACCAGGGTGCCCACGTACGAGACGATGACCCGCTTCAACAACGACCTGGACCGCCTCACCCCCGAACAACGCCGCCGCTTCCGCCGGGCCGTGAACGCCTTCGTCCACGACCTGCGCGACGCCAACGGGCACTTCCGCGCCGGCCTCCGCGTGAAGCAGGTCAGCGGGTTCCCCGGCATCTACGAACTCACCTGGTCCGCGGGCACCGGCCCCGCCGGGCGCGCCACCTGGCAGTACGGGGAACCGATCCGTCAGGGCACACCCCACGTGATCTGGCGACGCATCGGCACCCACACCATCCTCACCGGCCCCTGACCCTCTGGTGCACGTACCGGTTGGCGCGCGAGCGTCCGACTGTGACTCGGACAAGAGCGCTTCCAATGAAGCGCTCGCCATCACTTTCACGCGTGAAAGTGATGCTGTCGTCCGGTCGCCACACCTTGATCGCAATTGCGCTGCGCAGCAGTTGGGGATCTTATCGGCGGAGCAGTCGGCCCCTAGAGCGGATCTGCTCGGGTACGCACGCGCTGGAGCGGCGAAAACGACCATGGTCCGCCCAGTAGGGTGCCGAGCATGTTCATCGCCACCATCTCGCCCCGATCGACGGGGAAGACCACCATCACAGCGTGGTTGCTGCATGCCCTCCATGAGCGCGGCTATCCCGTTGCGGGGTTCGATGCCGACGAGTCCGAGCAGCTCTATCGCTGGTGGGATGCACGCCCAGAGGGGAGCTATCCCTTCGAGGTCCACAAGGAGGCGTCCAGCCGCTTCCACGAACGTGCCCCGGAGAAGACCCCCGAAGGCACTGTGGCGGCGGTGGACTGCGGACATCTTGAGAACCACTCCGGCATTGGCTGGAGTGTTCTGCGGGTCGCCGACCTCGCCATCGTGGCGTGCGCTGCGACGAACAGCGACCTCGAACGCATGGACGAGATGCCGATGGACATGTACATCAACCAGATCGCTCCGAAGCGGGCGGACAAGAAGCCGCCGGAGACCTGGGTGCTGCTGTGCCGAGTCCAGCCGGGGAGCACGGTCGCGCCGAGGGGGATCCGGAAGACTCTGACCGAGGACGGCTGGAAGGTCTTCACGACGGAGATCCCCGCGATCCAGAAGTACGCCAGCACCGGCGAGGGCGTTCCGATCAAGGCGTCCGGCTCGCACTTCGATGAACTGGTGACGGAGATGGAGCAGCGGGGGCTGATCAAGAAGTGAGCAAGACGGTAGATCCGGCAGAGCTGCGTCGGCAGCGCAAGGCCCGGCGGGCAGCAGAGGGTGGCGGTCCGGTCGTGACGGACAGCCCGGCCGAGGGGTCAGGAGACGCAGGGGCATCAGGTGCGCCGACCCCTCAGGAGGAACTGGTCATCGCGCAGGGCCGGCCTCAGCCGATGCTCCGCCTTGAAGAACTTCCCGACGTGGTCGACACGCCGGAAGCGACTGGGCCTCTGAGCGAGGACGAAGAGGAGCGGTGGGAGCTGTGCCAGCGCAGCTTCCTTCAGTACCAGCAGGCGTGGTGGGTGGCGGCCAAGGCCCTGAACATCGCGCTTCGCGGGCGGTTGTGGCGCCGCGACTACGAGACGGCGGAGGCGTTCATCGGCGATGTCGCGCGCATGTCCACCTCGAACGCCTACCGTCAGATCTCGGGTGCAGAAGTGGCCGCTCTGCTGGCCTCCCCCCCGCGAATCGAACTGGAATCGAACGATCAGTCCCGCATGCGGGACTCGGCGGAAGTGCGGGACTCCAATGACGCCCCGGAGGGCCCGAAGCCTCTCGTGATCAGCCAGCGCGCAGCAGAGGCGCTCACCTACGTGCGGGAGGACTACGGCGCTAGCGCAGCAGCCGACGCGTACCGGGCGGTGGCTGAAGTGACCGGTAAGGACCAGGTCAGCCAGAAGACCATCAGCGGCATCGTCCACCAGCTCCCTCGCAAGGCTGAGGAGGAGCTGACGGAGGAGGAGCTGACCGAACGGGTTCGCGCGCTGGCCAAGGAGCAGAAGGAGAAGGAGGCGGCGGCGAAGGAGGCCGCCACCGATCCACTCCAGGCGTTCCGCGAGTACGTGGACGCGGCCCGGGTCTTCGCCCGGAAGACCAAGGGCATGGCCGCCGCTTATCAGAAAGCCGCAAAGGTCGATCAGGCGAAGGCAGAGAAGCTGGCCGGCCAGTTGCGCGACCACATGGCGCGCGCGGCTGAGAACTTCCCGGACGTGTAGGCACCCCCAAACGCAAGAAGGCCCGTACCCCCCGCGTTCGCGGGGGGTACGGGCCTTCTTGTTGGTCGGGCCTCAGGCGACGGTCGTGCGTTGGGCTCGGGCGGAGCGGCGCAACCCACGGGCCTTCCGCTTCCAGCGGTCCCAGAGGGTGGGGTGGGTGTGCCGCCAGGCGGCACGGTCCAGGGTGACGGGGTCGCTGTGGCGCTGGGAGAAGCCACAGGTGCACTCCAGGCCGTAGGGGGTTGACTGTGTGCCGTCCCGGGTGGTGGTGACGACGGCGCGTTCCCCATCGTGGGAGCCGTGGTAGGTGCCGACCCAGAGCGGCGTGGCCGGCGGTTCGGGGTAGGCGAGGGCCTGGCCGACGTCGTGGTGCGGGGTACTGGTCAAGGGAGCCTCCGGGTGGCGAGGTCAGGGGTGGTCACAGCGACTTCCTGCTGCACGGCGGGTTCACGGCCGCAGGTCGGGCAGTTGCTGGAGGACTTGGTCCACGAGGTCCTGCGTCGGTTTCCAGGCCGAGAGCGCACCCGTCGCGGGGACGGGCAGCGGCAGTTCGTGGACGTCGGCGAGGACCAGGTGGTGGACGTCGCGCTGCGCCCACGGGCTGGTGCAGTGCTCGGGGCCCCGGTCGGGGTGGCAGTCGGTGAGCCGGGCGATGCCGATGACCGCGCCGAGGTGGAGTTCGCGGCTGCGGATCGCGGTGGCCACCAGCGGGTCGCGCAGGGCAGGGCGGTCCAGTTGCTTCCCCGCGTGGAGGAGTACCCAGCCCCTCCAGGGCCAGTTGGCGGGCCTGTTCTCGGGGTTCTTCCCGGCGAGGATGCAGCTGGCCCAGGGCTGGCGGACCGTGATGCCCCGGATCCAGCTGTCCGGGTCGGTATAGGCGGCCTGGTTCACGCGGCCCGCCCCCGGATGCCGGTACCCGGCCGTCCGATCCGACGGCCGTTGATGGACGGCATCGTGGCGTGCCGCGGTCCGGCGAGGACCGCGTTGCCGCTGTGCTTGCCGTCGTAAAGCGCGGCGTCGGCGGCCCTTTGAAGCTCGGAGAGGCCCGTCGTTTCGGTCGTGGCAGCGGAGGCGGCGCCGATAGAGGCGGCGACGTCGACCGGTCCGGTGTCGGTGGTGACCGGTTCGGCGAGGAGCCGGATCAGGTGGTCGAGGCGGAGCTGGCGGTGGCGGGGTTCGATGAGGGTGATGGCGACGAACTCGTCTCCGCCGAGACGGCCGACGAGTCCGCGGGCGCCTGCCCAGTCGGTGAGGCGGGCGGTGGTCTCGGCGAGAACTTGGTCGCCGACTCCGTGGCCACAGGTGTCGTTGATCTGCTTGAAGTGGTCGAGGTCGCAGATCAGGAGGAGGGCCTGGTCGGGGTGGCGGTCGAGGAGCCGCTGGGCTCGGGGGGTCCAGCTCTCGCGGCGCAGGGCGCCGGTGAGCCGGTCCCGGCCGGCGGCGGCGAGGCGGCGGCGCAGCCGGATGCCGTCGGCGACGGCCAGGGCGAGCGGGACGACGGCGGCGGTCACCAGGGCGGCGGGGGACTGCCGTAAGGCGGCGGGGGCGGGCATGATGGTCTCCGTTCTCGCCCCTTTGGGGGCGGGGATTGAGAAGAGGCGCACCCGGAGCTCTGCAGGCGGTGGGTGCGCCTCTTTGCGTGTCGCTTGGTGCCGGCGCTCACTGGCCGGCGGGAGGGCGCGGGGCGGGTTCGGTGCGGCTGGTCAGTCGCTGGTGCCGGTGACGACGATGACGGTGGCGTCGTCGCGGCGTCCGGAGGGGCGGTTCTCGGCGGCGGCCACGAGCTTCTTCGCGAGCTTCTTCGGGCGGGTGGCGTACCGCTTCGTCAGGTGCTTGATCGTGCGGCGCTTGACCTGGTCGGTGATGCCGTCGGACATCAGCAGGAGGACCCGTGTGCCGCCCGGGGCCTTGGTCTCGGCTTGGGCGACCGAGGTCGGTGTCGCGAGCGCCAGCGACGTGCGGATCCAGTTGTTGTGGAGTCGGGCGCGGGTCTTGTCGCCGTTGCGCCGCAGGAACGCGCCCATGGTGTGCGGGTCGGTCAGGGTGCGCAGTCGGCGGCCGTTCCATTCCATGGCGTCGCAGTCGCCGACCCAGGTCAGGCGGGTGTCGCGGCCGGGGTGGATGACGGCCAGGACGGCGACGCCGTCGGGCACGGGCTTGGGGCCGGCCCCGTCGTCGGCGACGAGGGCTCCGGCGGCGAGGAGTCCGGCGAGCGCGCCGCGCTGGACGCCGATCCGGACCGCGGTCTCGGCCATCAGCTCGCCGGTCTTCGGCGCGGTCTTGGCGTGGCCGATCATGTCGACGACGCACACGGCGGTCCGGCCGGTAGAGCTGGTGAACGTGGCCCAGCGGTCGGCGTTGTTGCGGTCGGTTCCCTTGCGGGTCGCGGTCGCGATGCGGATCTCGGACATGAGTCTCCTCAGGCGGGAATGGCGTGTGTGGGACCGGGGGAGCGGCGGCGGTTCACCAGGGGCTGCCGGTCATGACGACGGCGTCGCAGAGGTCGCAGACGGCTTCGTCCGGTTCGCCGCCCTGGTGGACGTCGAGGAGGTCGGTGGGGTCGTTGACCTTGACCCAGCGGGTACCGCCGCAGCCGTCCGGGCACATGTCGAGCCGGGCCTGCCAGTGGTGGTCGAACGGGTCTCCGTCGTCGGAGCGTCGGATGACGAGTTCTCGTCCGGCGACGGCGAGGACTCCGGCGGAGTGGTCGGCGGTGGTGAAGGTGAAGAGGTCGGCAAGCTCGGAGCCGAAGGTGGCGCGGACCGTGTCGTACGGGTCGGGAGCGGCGGTGGCAGCGCGTTCCAGCGCCATGCGCAGGAGGTCGAGCTGGTCGGCGTCGCGGACCTGGTCGAAGCCCTCGCTCAGCAGCGTCTCGCGGCTGGGGGTGTCCTGGTGCTGTCGGGTGATGACGTCGGCGGGCACCTGGCGGGAGGCGGGCCGTGGTGCCTGGCGGGCCAGGCATTGGGCGAGCGGGGTGCGGGCGACGATGGCGACGATGGGAAACTTGTGGGCGTGGGCGCGGTCGATGAGGCTGATCCGGTGGGTGGTGTGGACGTTCGTGTTGTCGACGATGGTCGGCAACCGGCGGGCGAGCCTTCCGTTGAGGATCGCGTCGAAGATTCGGAGCGCGTCCGGGGTCGAGCTCTGGTCCCCGGCGTCGCCGCAGACCCGTTCGCGGCAGTCGTCGAGCGAGAGCCTCCACGCGCGGGGGAAGGCGGCGGCGATCGAGGACTTGCCGCTGCCGGCCGCGCCGACGGTGACGTAGAGGCCCGGCTGGGGCAGGCGGTGCCGGGCGAGAGCGGCGGTGGTGGCGGTGTGCGGGCTCATCGTTCTCCAGGTGGTGTCGGCGGGCGGTTACTGAGGGGCCACCGCAACCGCCCCGGCCCCCGTCGAACACGGGGGCCGGGGCGGCACGGAGAGCCCGTCAGACAGCCACGGCGGCGGGGGAGTCGAGGCCGGTGCCGCGCAGCGCCTCCAGGACGTACGGCTCGAAGCGGGTCTGGTGCTGGGCGGCGACCGCGTGGCCGGTGGCGCGGCTGTAGGCGTAGCAGTGCGCCATCATGCTGGCACCGGTGTTGGCGAGGGCCTGGTCGACGGCGTTGCGCGCGAGGTGCTCGATCCAGGTCTGGGCGGCCGACTCGCGGCGGGCGTGCGAGGTCGCCATGGCGACGGAGTCCGCCCACCGGCCGCTGCCGCAGGTGGGGCCGCCGCACTGCTCCCAGTCCCACTTCCGGTCGCGCATGCCCTCGGGGTCGGCGTCCCAGTCCGCGGCCCAGCGCGCGGCCCGCTCGGGGATCTCCTGCTGGACGACGCACAGGACCTCACGGCCGGCGGGGCCGAGTGCGGGGTGGGCGTCGGTCTCCTCGATGACACGGATCTGGTGGGAGAGCAGCCGGTAGGGGTAGTAGCGCCCGCCCCAGTTGCCGGTCTCCCCGATCGGCTCCACGGTCCACAGCCGCACGGGCCAGGTGATGGGCCAGATGCCCGTGTCCTCCAGCGCCTCCCCGACGCGCTTGACCATGCGGAAGTAGGAGAAGGGGCTCTCGTCGAACCACAGGTTGGTGCAGGGCTGGGGGTGGTCGACGACCTGGCCGACGCTGGCGGCGAGGTTCACCGGGGTCCCCGCCGCGCGGGACACCTCGATGATGCCGTCGGCGGGGGTGGCGATGTACCAGGTGACGGGCCTGCGGGCCATGCGGTCCTCCATGAAGGGGTGGGGGCGGCCGGAGCCGCTGGATAACCGGGTTCTGGTCGAGGTGTGCATGCCGGCCGCCGCGCGGACGCGTTCCAGGCGGGTGCGGGTCACCGGCGGCCGGGGCGGGTGGTGAGCCAGGTGGTGACGGCGGCGGCGCCGATGCCGACAGCTCGGTGGAGGGCGGCGTCCAGCTCCATCCATGCGCTGCCCGGTCCGGTGAGCTCGGCGGTGGCGTTGCCGTCGTCGTCGAGGCGGACCGTCTTGCAGTGCTCGATGTAGCCGGTCTTGCCGGTCTTCTTCGCCAGCCACAGCAGAACGGCTCCGCGGTCGATCGCGGCGTGCGTCGAGGCGTTGATGGCCGCGCCGGCGAGCAGCGCGGCCGGGGTGACGCGGTAGCCGAAGGCGCGGGTGATCGCGACGGTCGCGGCGAGCTGGACGGCGGTGTAGGAGGCGACGTGGCAGGCGACCGCGCGCCTGCCGAGGGTGGTGGTGGTCATGGTCGGGCGGGTGGAGTCCTCGGTGGCGGGGGAGCCGTCGGCGTGGACCAGGTCGTCGCCGTACAACCGCTTCCGGGAGGCGGTCTTGCTGCCCTGGACCCAGTGGTCGCAGGCGGGGTGGAGTTCGCCGAAGAGGGTCAGCAGGGTGCCGAAGAGGGCCAGGCGTTCGATGGTCAGCGGGTTTCGGGGCATGCTGGTCTTCTCCTGATCTCGAAAGGGTGAAGGGGAGTGGGTGGCCGGCCTCTTGCCGATGCTGCGGTCACCCGGCAGTCCCGCTCCGGCCTGTGGCCGGGGCGGGACTGCTTCAGAACGGGGGCTCGTCCCAGGGCGGGACGGGCAGGAGCCGGACGTGGAGCTCGTGCCGGTCGGCCCAGCAGTCGCACGCCTCCATCTCCGGGAACGGGCCGTCGGTCCACCGGCCGCCCGCGCCCCGGCAGTCGGGGCAGGAGCGGCGGGGCCGGGCGGTGATCTCGATGCGGTGCCGGTCAACACAGACCTTGAGGTGGCTCGCCCTCAGCACCGCGACCGCGACCGCCGCCGCGGTGAGCGGGACGGCGACGACGGCGGCGAGCAGCAAGGCGGAGCGCAGGCAGCGGATGGCCACGTCAGCGGGACGGCGTGGCAGGGCTGGAGGGGAGGGCGACGGCCCGGCACGTCTCCGCGTGCTCCTGCGCCCAGCGCTTGAGCTTGGCACCGTCGTAGAGGCCGTCCAGGAAGCTGGTGCGGGCCTCGGGGGAGTCATAGACCTGCTCGCGGGTTCCCTCCTCGCGGTAACCGCAGCCGGAGCAGAGGAGGTCCAGCTTCAGGTCGACGCACTTGGAGGAGTAGTAGTCGTAGTCGGAGGTCGTGGTGGTGTCCTCGGTCGCGGACATGGTCAGGTCGATGAACGCGCCGACCAGGTTCTGGTACCGGGCGACAACGCCTTCCGGGTTGGGCACCGGGTGGGGCAGCTTGGCCTTGAGCTGCTCGATCTGTGCGTTCAGCTCCCGCACTTTCTGGTCGGCCCGGCGCTCGATGTCGTCCGCCCGCTTCGCGGCCCCGCCGATCAGGGCGGCGGCCTGCTGCTCGGCGCGTTGGGCCGAGGCCCTGGCTTCGGCGACGCGGGCATCGGCCCGCTGGGTGAGGTCGGCGAGCTCCTGGCGGAAGCGGGCGTCGGCCTGCTCCGCGTTCGCGGTGAGCTCCGTGGTGCGGCGCTGCGCCGTCTCCAGTTCCTTCTCCAGGCGGTCGGACTTGCTCTGGACCGTGGGGAACGCGGAGGCGAGGTTGTTCAGCTCAGCGAGCCGGGTGGTGCTGATAATCCGGAGCATGACGATGTCCTCTGAGCGAGCCGGGTGGTTGTGGTGGTGCAGGTGGAGCGGTGGTGTAGGAGGCGGGGTCGGCGGGCGTGCCGTCGAAGCACTCCGCGCAGGACCCCAGGGTCTTGAGGGGGAGGCAGTGGAAATAGCGCCGCCCGCAGGGGCCGGGGCAGGTCTGCCGCGCGGCCATCGCCCTGTCGAGCGCGGCTTCCTTCGCGAGCGTCATCGGGAACTTCGGCTTCGCCAGGTCGAGCCGGTACAGCCACGCGAAGCGCCGGCCGCTGCGGCATTCGATGCGCGCGACGGGCTCCTGACCGCCGGGGCGCAGGCCAAGGTCCCGCAGCTGGCGGCGGGTCGCCAGATTCGCATGGCCGGCCTGCTTCCACCGGAAGACCGGGAGGGCACCGTCGCCACCGGGGTCGTACGGGTCGACGTCGACCAAGTCCTCGTCCTGGCCGTTCATCACCTGCTCCGGGTGCCGTGGAGCCAGTTGGCGACAGTGTCGTCGAGGGCGTTTCGGAGGGCGTCCCAGAGGCGGGGGGAGGGGCCCCAGGTGGTGTCGGTGAGGGTGATGTGGGAGGCGCGGGTGAGGGCGCTTCGTGCGGCGGGGTGGGTGCCGGGCCAGGCGTGGTTGATGTCCTCGGACCGGTAGGGGTGCCCGAACCAGGTGACCGGTTCGCCGTTGCGGAGGGTGGCCGGGATGCGCATGCGATCGGTCCGGGTGCCGGGGTCGTGGAGCACGACGTGGAGGTCGTGGCCGCGGGCGAGCTGGATGAACGCGGTGCGGATTTCGGGGTCGTCGGTCCAGCCGTCGACGGCGGCGCGCTGGACGTAGGTGGCACCGTCCCAGCCGGTGGTCGGGGCGTGGCCGGGCTGGGAGTTCGCGGTGACGAAGCCCAGCCGGTTGAGGTGGGCGAGGACCGGGACGAGCGGGGTGGTCTCCGGGTCGGGGCCGCCGCCCTGGTAGCCGGGGTGGTGGGCGATCTCGCCCTCCAGCCAGGCCGCGGTGAGGGTGCCGAGATCGGTGAGGGTGCGGGCCTTGGTCCAGCGGGACCGGGGCGCGCGAGACGTCCAGGGCAGTCGGATCTTCACGGGTTGTCCCTTCGCTTGGGTGGCCGGTCGGCCTGCCCGGTCCTCGCTCCCGGGGAGTTCCGGGGGCGAGGACCGGGCAGATCGGCGGGTCAGCGGGTGTGGTGCGCCTGTACGCCGGTGTCGGCCACCGGGGCCGGCCGGTGGGCGGGCCGGCCTCGGCGGGTGACGGGGCGCAGGGTGAGGCCGCGCAGGGCGATGGCGCTGGCGAGGATCCAGGCGAGGACGGCGATGCCGGTGGCGACGGTGCGGCCGGTGTCCGGCGCGGCCTGCCAGATCATGGCGATACTGGCCGCGGCCCAGGTGACCCAGAGGGTGCGGGCGGCGGTGATGCGGAGGAACCCGCCGACCAGGCCGACCAGGCCCGTGATCTGCCAGAGGGCGTACGCGGTGGAGGCGTCGACCGGCAGGCCCTGGGTGTGGGCCGTGAGGTAGGAGCGGACGGGGGTGTCGATGGCCGCCCAGATTCCCGTGGTGGCACGGTCGGCCGCCGGGCCCGAGGACGTGGTGAGGAGCCGGTCCAGCCCGTCAAGCAGAACCCCGGTGGCATCGGCGAACAGCACGGTGACGAACGAGAAGCCGACCACCAGGATCAGTGCCTTGATCCAGGGGGCGACAGAGTGCCATCCGAGCTGCGGGGCCAGGCGCAGGTCCTCCCACAGGCCGTGGAGGACCCCGCCGGTGTTCCATGCCGCCTTCCACCAGGCGCGCGCCTCGGCGAACCGGGTCTCCGTCTGCTTCCGGGCGGGGGTTGGGTCGGTGGTCGTGTTGAGGTCGAGGTCGAGGTCGTTGGTTGCCAAGGTGTGGCTGCTCCTTCGCGGGTTCGGGGTGGGGCCGGGCGGCCTGTCCCGCCCCCGACCGCCACGGGTGCGGTTCGGGGGCGAGGCGGGCGGTCCGGATCAGCCGTGGAATCGGTTGCGGCGGAAGACAGCGCGGCGGATGTTCACCGTCGTCCCGGCCGCGCCGCCGCCGCGGGTGGTGCCGCGACCGGCGAGGGCCAGGCCGATGAGGAGGATCAGGGCGGCGACGCTCATCACGGCCTGTCCGGCGGCGGCGAGAACGCCTTCGAGAGCGACGAGCCCCGGGGCGGCGGCGCCGACTCCGATCCCGGCGAGCGCGACGCCTCCGCCGGTGGACAGCGCCAGCGCGCTGTACTTCCACACGAAGGCCGGCACCCGCTGCTGCGGCATGACCGGATCAGAGGCCGCAGCGGGGAGCAGCCGGACGGGCGCCGACACCGGGACAGGGATCGGGGTGAGGAGCTGCTCGCGCTGCGCCCCGGCAGGCGCGAGAACTTGCTCGCGGCGGACCAGGTCGTGGACGCGGGCGAGGTAGGCGTCGTCGGCGAGGAGCAGGGCCGTGTCGTGGGCGGGCTGCTGCGCCGTTGTGGTGGCGTGAGGGTGAGAGCCGGGGAACAAGGCCCAGATCCGGCGCAAGTCCTCTTCCGGGAGACCCGCGAGGTGGGCGGTGGAAGCGGGCGGGCCGGGGGAGGTGAGCGGCACGGTGAGGGTGGCGGGCTCCGGGGCGGGGTGGGTGGTGGTGTTCACAGGGGGCTCCTCGGTGGGGATGCGGAAGGGCCCGTCCGGCGTGTGGCGGACGGGCCCGGGGGGGCGGGGGGGGGGGTGGTTGGTCGGGGGGGGGGGGGGGGGGGGGGGGGCCGGGGGGGGGGGGGGGGGGGGGGGCGCGCGCGCGCGCCCCCCCCCCCCGGCCCCCCCCCCCCCCGGGGGGGGCGGGGGGTGTGGTGGTTGGTCAGGCGAGGCTGTAGAGGGCGAGGGCGGCGGCGAGGATGCCGAGGGCGATCCGGGCCCACAGCCAGTCGACTTCCAC
Source organism: Streptomyces sp. NPDC059477 (assembly GCF_042749375.1). Classification (NCBI taxonomy): domain Bacteria; kingdom Bacillati; phylum Actinomycetota; class Actinomycetes; order Kitasatosporales; family Streptomycetaceae; genus Streptomyces; species Streptomyces sp. NPDC059477. The sequence continues at coordinate 24,016 of NZ_JBHYUG010000087.1, forward strand.
GGCGCCCCACCCGGCTGCGAGGGCGAGTGTGCGCAGAGCCCAGCGGGCGAAGAACCCGAAGGGCTCGTAGTTCTGCAGCTCGCGGATGCGGGCGGTGCGGGCGTCCATCTCCTCCTGGAGGTGGGTCCGGGTGACCGTGTCGGTCTCGGCCGTGTTCCGGAAGGTCTCGCTGTAGGAGTGCCGCTCGGCCTCCAGGCGAGCGATCTCCTCGTCCGGTGTTTCCACGGGGCGCTACTCCTTCGGGTCGGTGGCGTGGGACGTGAGTCCGGCCGCGGTCATGTCGGCGTGGCTGATGCCCAGTTCGCGTGCGAGCCGGGCGAGGGCGTCGACCTGGTGGCCGGGCAGGACGAGGACGTCTCGTGCCTGGCTGCCGTGGGCGGGGCCGACGATGGCGAGCTGGTGCAGGACGTCGAGGACCTGCCCAGCCAGTGCCCAGCCGATGCGGAGCTTGCGCTGGAGCATCGGCGCGGTGGCGAACTGCGTGGCGATGACGAGTTCGGCGGCCTGGAGGACGAGGAGTCCGTCCTCTCCCTCCGGCAGGCCGGGACGCGGCTGGGCGTCCGGCACGGGGCCGTCCGGGCCGGCCGGTGCCGCCGGGTCTGATGCCGCCGTGTCCGGAACCTGTGCCGCAGGTGGGGCCGGTGATGTGGCCTGCTGGGCGGCGGTGCGGGAGATGTAGCGGGTGTACTGGCCGCTGGTGTCCGCGACGACCTTGCCTTCCTCGGCCCACTTCGCCATCCAGCCGCGAACGGTCCGCTCCGCGGGGACACCGTCGTCGCCGAGCGCTTTGCGCAGCGCGGTGTGGAGTTCCTTCGGGGTGCAGCCGGTTGTGCCCGCGGCGGTCAGGAGCTCCAGTCCTGTCTCACGCGGGTCGGTGGGACGGGGCTGGAGCGGAACGACGTTCTGCGGAACGGCCCGCACAGGCTCCGGGTCCGGGTCCGCCGGGTCCGGGTCGGCGGGGACCGCGCCCGGTCCGGTGTCCGCTCCGGCGAGGGCGGCGTCAACGGCGGCGAACAGCTCGGCCGCAGAGCTGCCGAACCCCTCGTACCCGGACGGCACCGAGCCCTCGTCCGGGAAGGAAGTGGAGGCGGGTGCGGGGGTGATGGCGGTGGTGGTGTCGATCAGCTCTCCGGCGTTGTCGACGGCGTGCTGCGCGGACTCGGTGAGGGTCTGGCCCTGGTAGAGGACGGGCAGGGCGCGGGCCCAGCGCTGCGGATACAGCGCGCCGGACTGGACGTTGGCGGAGAGGGGGTCGAGGGCGGGGCGGCGGGCGGAGGTCGCGGCGCACACCTTGTCGGTGATCTCGTCCGTGATGTACCACGCCTTGAAGGCGGCCGGCTTCTTCGGTCCGAGGCGGGTGTGCAGGGTCCAGCCGGACCCGGCGACCGGCGCGTCCTTCGGGTCGAGCTTGATGTACCCGGGGAAGAGGTAGGCGAGTTCTTCCGCGTCGCTCACGGTCATGCCGACCCGCCACTTCGCCTGGAGCTTCATCGCGGCGGTGATGACGTCCTGGGTGCCGCGCAGCCCGCAGGTCAGGGTGCGGACCCGCATCGCGCGGCCCTCGTTGATGACCTTGTCGAGGAGTTCCTTGACGTCGTGGGGGAGGGAGGCGGTCTCGTCGCAGATGATGACGATGCCGGGGATGTCGCCGGTGATGGGGAGCTTGTTGTCGGACTTCTTCTCCCGCATGAGCTTCTGGTAGCCGGCCTTGCGGGCGGCGATGATCTCCCCGGCCATCGTCAGCATCAGCTTGGCCTCGGCGAGGTCGTGGGCGATCCAGTCCACCACCGGCGCCGTGGCGATTCCCTCGGTGGCCCAGGGGGTGATCCAGGGGAGTGCGACGCCGCCGCCGGTGATGTCGATCGCCCAGATCAGCGCGTCCGGCATCCGGGCGAGCTGGGCGGTGACGACGCGCAGCGTGTTGGTCTTCCCGGCGTCGGTCTCGCCGACGAGGACACCGCAGTCGTTGCACAGCGACCCCAGGGCGGGCTGGCCGTCGCGGTGCAGTCCGAACGGGAACCGCTCGGTCAGGGTGAGGTCGCTGTAGTCGTCCGGGTAGGGGAGGTCCTGGGAGACGACGTCTTCGAGGGTGACGTCGATCAGAATGGTGCCCCGGTTGGCGCCCGGGGCGATCTCGACGCCGCATCCGTCCGGGAGGCGCATGTCCGCCGCGCACTTGGGCCCGTACCCGGCCAGGTCGTCGGCGGTGGTGCCGCCCGGCGGGAGGTCCATCTCGACGGTGTAGCCGACCTTCCCGGGCCAGTGCCGCACGTCCTTGCCGTGGCAGCCCTCGATCCGGGCGACCCGCTCCAGCCGGTCCTCCCAGTCCTTGAGGATTCCGACCGACTCCCGGCGCAGCAGCATCAGGGCCTTGCGCTCGGAGCGGGTCTCCTCGGTGCGGTTGACACTGGCGTTGAGGGCGAGGCCGACGGCGGCGACGCCGAGGCCGGACGCCCAGCCGGTCATGGTCAGGGGAGCTGCGGCGAGTGCCCAGGAGGTCCAGGCCCCGGCGGTGAGCCAGGTCAGGGCCCGGGTGGTGAGGGTGCCGGTGGTGGTGGACTGCCTGATGTCCCAGGCGGCTCCGGCGGTGGCGGCTCCGGCGAGGGTGACGGCGGCGGCCTGCCAGGGCATCCCGGTCAGCGGGGCCAGCATCACCGCGGTCGCTGCGGTCTCACCGGCGTATCCGAGAAAGGCGGGGTGACCGGGGGGCGGCGACCAGTCCCACTGACGCGACATGACGAACTCCATCCATAGAAATAGGGGGTGATGAGGAAGGCAGAGCGGGAGAGAAAAGGGCGGTGGCCGCCCGTGTTCCACGGGCGGCCACCAGGTGGTGCAAGGGGGAGCGGGGTCAGCGGGGGGTGTTCCACATCTCCTCGGACGACCGTCCCTTGCGCGGGTTCACGTTGTGGCTGATCTCGCGGCGGTGGTCGTGGGCGAAGAGCTTCGCGGCCATCGCCGCGTCGTCGGCCGCCGCGCGGAGCGTGGCGGTGATCGTGCCGAGCTCGTCGGTCACCCGGTCGTCGACGGGGTAGACGTCGCGGGTGCGGGTGTGCAGGAGGGACACCGAGTCGGCCAGCGACGCCAGCCCCAGGCTCATGCCCTCGTACTCGGCGCCGACCTGCATCATGTGGACCGGCTCGAACGTCCGGTACAGCGCGGACATCAGGACGCACCCGGACTCGATCCGGCCCGGCATGAACATCACCGCCTCCGGCACCGCCGCCCCATTCGGGGTGACGTTCCACATCCACTCGCCCGTCCGCGGATGGAGGATCCGCTCGATGTCGAACGCGTGCGCCGCCCGGAAGAGGACGACCATGTCGTCGGCGCGGGCGGCGGCGTTCGCAGTGCGCTGCGCGGCTTCGGCCAGCTTCACCAGGGCCCGCTTGCTGCACGGGTACCTGCGGTCCGAGGCAACGGCCATGTCCCGGACGGTGGCGGCCGTGGCCCGCAGGGCATTGGGCAGCCCGGCGTACTCGGCCGCGACCTCCATCATCGAGCGCGGCCGGTATCCGGCGTAGGAGGCGTGGCTCGCGGACATGGCGAGGGCGAACTTGCTGTTCTTGCCGTCGAGGACGGCGCTGCTGGTGTCGAGGCTGGAACCCATGGATGTGTCGGTGTCCTTCCGGGGGTCGTTGACGGTGAGGTTGAGCTGCTCGGCGCGAGCGTCGGCGTCGTGCCGGGCCCGGGAGCGGCGGAAGAAGCGGCGCCAGATCCGCCCGGCGATCCGGACGGGGAAGAGGAAGCCGTGCAAGGGGTCCCGGTGCTTGGTGAACAGCCTCCAGGTCCCCCAGAGGATGCCGAGGGGGAGGGTGGCCAGCCCGGTAAGTGCGGCGAGGAGCCCGGCGCCGGCGCAGCGGGCCCAGTGCCCGGTCTTGCGGAGCACCAGGCGCCGCCACCGGTAGACCCGGCCCGGCACCTTCCCGGCCGCAGTGCCGGATCCGGAGCCGCCCTTCGCCGCCGCCTTCGCCTTCTTGGTGCGGCGCAGCCTGTTCATCCAGGACCGCGCGGTGTTCAACATGCGGGAGACCCGCGAGCGGCCGCCCGTCTTCGGCGTCTTCGGCGTCTTCGAGGTCTTCGGGGTTGTGGCGGGGTCGGGCGTCTTCGGGGCGGTGGTGTTCGTCGTGCCGCCGCCGTTGTTCACGTCGCGGCGGCGGAGCTTGCCGAGCGCGCTCTTGACGCCCTGCCAGGCCCCGCCACTCCCGTTGGTTCCACCGGTTCCGTTCTTGCGGTGACGGCCGCCGTTCGGCGAACCGCCCCCGTTCCGCCCGCCACCGGAGCCTCCGGGGCGGCCCGGACCGGTGCCGTTCATGCCGCCGCTGTTCTTGTTCAGCCTGCCGCCCGGGGTGTTCAACCTGCCGCCGTTCTTGTTCAGACCGCCACGCGGACCACCCGGCGAGCCCGGGGAGCCGGGCGCGATTCCGCCCCTGCCGGAGGCTCCCCGGCCCGTCCCGGACGCTCCGGGAGAGCGGCCGTTCAACCCTCCGGCCCGGCCGTTCAACCCGCCGGAGCGGTTGTTCATCCGGCCTCCCGAGCTGCCACCGGATGATCCGGCGCCGCCGCGACTGCCGCGCCCGGATGATCCGCTGACGCGTCCGGTGCCGAGGAGGCCGCCGCCCCGGCCGGACCGCCCGGACTGCCCCGTGCCGCCGCCGGTGGCGGAGCCGGACCGGTTGCGGGCGGCGTCCCGGGCCGCCCTGCGGGCGGCGGCAGCGTTCTTCTTCCTCCGGCCGGCCAGCGCGGCGAGCCCGACCGCCGCCCCGACGCCCGCGGCGGCGGCGAGGCCGGGAACCCCGGCGGCGGTGTAGGCCGCGCCCAGGGTCGTTCCGGTTGCGTTCGTTCCGTGGACAAGGAGCGGGACCGCGCGGGTCCGGCCGCGGCGCGGCGCCGGGGGCTCCGGAACGGGCGCGGGGGCCGGGTCCGGGGCGGCCTGGACCACGGTGGTGCCAGCGGCCGAGGTGTCGGCCGCAGGGGTGCCGGGGGTCTGCTGGGGGTCAAGGGTCGCGGTGTCTGCCACGACGGCTCTCCTCACTGACCGTAGCGGCGAGGCGAGGCGAGGCGAGGCCAGGCGAGCACCAGACCCCCCTTCCACCCGTGTCGGAGCCGTCCGAGGCGGGGGTTGGGGGTGTTCCGGCTCGCCTCGCCTGGCCTCGCCTCGCCTCGCCGCTACAGTCCGTAGCTGAATCAAGGGGGGCGGTCAGGGGGAATTGAGGGCAGGGAGCGGCGATTGCCGGTCGGGTACGGGTCGTGCCGGGGGCCTGGCGGCCACGGCCGGCCCCGCACCACCTGTGTCCCGGGGTGTGATGCCGGGGCAGGGGGCGCGGGGGCGACCGTGAGGGCCAGGAGCAGTGCTCCAGCGAAGGGGACGGGCGATTCCGTTTCAGGCGGCGGACTGCTCCGGGACCGAACCGTCGCCGCCCTCCTTCCCAAGAAGCTCGACGGCGCGGTTCTTGCGGTCCTGGGCGGTGCCGGTGGAGGTGCCCAGCTCGTCGGCGATGACGCGGACGGTGACCGCGCTCTCACCCCGGGCCCGGATCATGGCGACGACCCGCTGGGTGTCCCAGTCGGTCTGATTCATGCGGGCCAGGGCCGCGGCCTGGACTGCCCGGGCCTCGAACTCCTTGATACGTGCCTGGTGCCCGGCGGCCTCCTCCTTCGCCTTCTCCTCCCGGGCGAGCGAGGCGGCGGTCTCCTCGCGGTCCAGCTGCGCCAGCCTGTCGGCTTCCGCCTCCCGGGCGCGGTGCTCGGCCGTGATCCGCTCGTGGTCGGCGGCCTCGGCCAGGGCCTTGTTCGCCGCGGCTTCGGCGGCGGCCAGGCGCTGCTCCTCCTCGACGAGACCGGCCTGGCGGGCGATCTCGTCGCGGCGGGCGCGGGCGGAGGCGTCGGCGGCGATACGGCGCTCGGCCTCGGTGGCCTGAGCGGTCATCTGCTGCTGCTCCAGTCCCCAGGCGGACTGCGCCTTCTCCCGCTCGATCCGGGCCAGGATACGGCGCTTCTCGGCCTCGTCCGCGAGGTCCTGGACGCGGGCCGCGGCCTCGTCCTCCTTGAGCTTGAGCGCGTGGACCCGCTCGGACTCGCGGAGTTGAGCATCGGCCTCGGCCCGTTGAATCTCGGCCTGAGCCTCGCGTTCCGCTTCGGCTTTGGCGATCTTCAGCTGGCCCTCGGCGCGGATCTTGTCGACCTCCGCCTGAATCTTCGCGGTCCCGATCTGAACACCGGCGGCGACCTTCTGAATCTCGGCCTCCGCCCTTTGAACGGCCGCGTCCGCGTCCCGCTTCAGCCTCTTGGTCTCCTCCAGCAGGGGCACTCCCAGGGAGCGCTCCACGCTGAACCCGAACGGGGCCAGCTTGAACGGCAGCAGTTCGTTCGCCGTCGCCTTTGAACGCCACTCCTTCGTGCCGTACTTCTGGCGCAGACCCTCCCGATAGATCCTGATCTGCTGGTGCTGGGAAACGGCCTCCGTATAGGGGAGGTGGTAGAGCCGCATCCGGCGGGAGAGGCCGGCGGTGGACAGCGGGGCGAGCAGCCAGCGGGCGAGCGGCACCGATCCGAGCGGCGTCTCGCCGGCCAGGAGGTCGGCCATCCGGCCGATGTAGTGGCGGGCGGCCTCCACGGCGACGATGAACAGGACCGGGATCACGCCGTGCATCGAGGCGGCGAGCGGGTCGTCCATCACCGGGCCGGGCGGGGCGGCGGCGTTGAACGCCACGGTGGCCGCGGTCAGGGCGTGGGCCGTCCAGCGCAGGATCGGCAGCGGCATCCGCTTGCGCATCATGTAGAGGTCAAGCGCCAGGAGCACCAGGATCCCGGCGTCGATCCCGATCGGGAACGCGTACGAGAAGTCACCGAACCCCTTGCCCATCGCGAGGTTCTTCAGCGTGGTGTAGGAGCCGGTGAACCCGATCCCGGCGAGCACCAGGCCGCCGACCCCGGCGATGACGGCGAGTGCCCTCATCGTGCGCGGGTCGTCCCCGGCCTCGTCCTCGTCCTGCGGGGCGGGCGCGGGCTCCGGGGTGTCCGGCTCGGAGCCGGACTCCGGCACAGGGTCGCCATGGTCGGGGTCGGGGTGGCCGGCCGGGCCGGGGTCGGCGAACCAGGGGCGCGGCTCGTCGGCGGCCGGGGCCGGGTCGGGCTTGCGGATGTCGACGGGGGCGCTCATGGGCTGCTCTCCGGGTCGTCGTGCGATTCGGTCAGGAAGAAGGGGTCCAGGGCCAGTCCGACGCACAGCCGGACCACGCCGAACACGGCGAGGGCGACCGTCAGGTGCAGGACGGTGGGCCACAGGCCGTTGGCGAACAGGTCCAGCAGCGCCAGGACGGCGGCAGTCAGCGCGATGACCGTGGCCGCCAGGGCGGGCAGCGGGCTGCGCTCCGCGTACGCCTCGGCGGCGGACTTGTCGAGATCGAGGGTGGTGGCGGCGGTGCTCACGGGGCACCCCCGCTGGTAGCGTTGAGCATGCGATTCGCTCCTTGTCAGCGGTCGCGGGAACAAAGATTGAGGAGAGGCCCCCTAGCCGGGGCCTCTTTTCTTTGCCGAGCCATCTCCGGCTCTCCGGCTCCGTCACGACCACACAGGTGGTGACGGGGCGGGAGAACCGCCGGGGCCCGCGCTCAGGGGGCTGGCGGGGGCCGGGGGGGGTCGCGCGCTGGGGGGGTGGTGTGGTGTTTGGGGAGGGGGTTGTGTTAGCCAGCCAAATGAC
>NZ_JBHYUG010000087.1:31727-35482 GCF_042749375.1 Streptomyces sp. NPDC059477
AGCGCGGGGCCATTTTTTTTTGGCCGACCAATAGCCGCCTCACGGCCACCGACCCCACCACACTGGGGGGGGGGGGGCGGCACACCCGCCGCCCCCGCCGCACGGGGCCGGGGGGGCCCGCGGCGTGGTCAGCGCCCGTGGTGCTGCTTGAGGTACTGGGCGAGCTGGATCTTCACGCTCGCCATATCGCTGTACGCCGACATCGCGGGCCACAGGCCCTGGTTGCTCTCGGCGTCCTTCAACAGCTGGTACGCCTCCCGGACCAGCTGGTCCGGGTCGGCGTCGATGTGGCGCAGCGGGCTGGTCAGGCGGGCGAATATCCCGGCCATGGAATGAACTCCTTCGAACAGCGGGGCGGGGCGGGTGTCAGGGCTTGGGGAGAGCGCGGCACCGGGCCGCGTGGTCCTGGGCCTGGCGGTGGATCTCGGTGTCACCGAACGGGTCGTTGAAGGGGCCGGTGTAGGCGCCGACGCTCGTGGCCGGGCAGGCGGCGCACCGCCACTGCGGCCAGCCGTCGGCGGCCCGGAACAGGTCGACGTGCGCGCCAGCCAGGGTGGTGTAGCGGGCGAAGACGTCCTCGGGCCACGGCTCAGGTCGCAGCTCCCGCACCTCGGCGAGGAGCTGCTCCAGGACCCGGTCCCGGTCACCCAGCTGCCGTCCGGCGTCCCGGAGGATCAGGCCGTGGTCGAACGCGAGGTCGTCGCCGGGGTCGTTCAGCGGCGCCCAGCGCACGGCGGTGGCGTCGGTGCCGGCGCGGGCGATGGTGTCGGCGGGGACGCGGGCCAGGTAAGCGACGCTGACATAGCGACCGCGGGGATCCCGGCCGGGCGCGTCGTAGACGCCGACCAGGACCAGGTCGTCCACCGGGACCTTCACCCCGGTCTCCTCCAGCAGCTCGCGGACGGCAGCTTCCCGGGACGTCTCGCCCTCGTCGACGTGCCCACCCGGCAAAGCGAGCTTGCCCTGATGGGGCGGCCAGCCACGCTCGATCAGCAACACGTCGTCGCCGCGGACGCACACCACGTCGGCGGTGTAGAAGATCGTCTCCGGCGCGGTCTCGGTCATGTTTCCTCCGGGGTGGTTGGCGGTCCGGGCTGTCCGGCTCCCCGCGCCCCGTCCGTCCCGGCGTGGTGCCGGACGGGCGGGGGAGGCAGCTGTCAGACCGGCTCGCGGTCCCCGGCGAGGGCGGCGACGTCGAGGAGACGGCCGCGCTGCACGGCGATCTCCGTGCGGGCCTGGTGGACGAGGGGGGTGTCGATGCTCCAGACGCCGTCGCCGTACTCGTTCACCGGCGCGATGAGCCAGGCGCTCGCGTCGATGCCGATCTCCGAGGCGACCGTGGTCAGGGCCAGTTCGTGGTCGTACCCGGCGACGGCGGCCTGGTCCTCGGCCAGGACGGCAAGCTTCCCGGCGACCGCGTCCCACGCGCGGGCCGCGTCGAGGGCAGCGGTCTCGGCGTCGCCCAGGCGCAGCAGCTGCGCGCGCCACATACCGTCCGGCGTCTCCCAGAACGCGCCGAAGGTGTTGGTCAGCGCCGTGTGCGCGGTCTCCCATGCCGCCCACAGCGGCGCCGCGGTGCGCAGGACGGGCACCGCGCGGTCCCGGAGCCGGGCCTTGGACCACAGGATCCGGGCCACCTCGTACTGAGTGCGAATCGCCTCCAGCTGCCCGCGGTCAAGCGCCCGGTCCTCGTACATGGCGAGCGGGGTCCGCGGTTCGCACTCCCGGCCGGTGAACGCGGTGAAGGAGTAGACCGTGGTGTCGCGGGGGCCGGGTTCGGCCCGCAGGAAGTGCGGGTGGTGGTACTGGCTGATGTCGGCGGCGGGCGCGGGGGCGTCCGGCCCGGCCGGGGCGGAACGGTCCGGGCTCGGCGTGAGGCCGGATTCGTCGAGCGCGTGGGTCAGCGCGATGGTGCGGGACATGCGGTCGTCCTCTCTTCTGGGAGGGCCGGGCCCTGGGCACTCTTCCCCGGGCCGGAGCATGAAGAAGGCCAGCTGCCCGTCGTGCGGGCGGCCGGTCGTCCCGTGGTGCAGGGGGGCGGACAGGAATCGGTGATCCGCTCCCGCCGTGCGGGCGGGCCGGGTCAGTCGCGGGCCAGGCGGTGGACCCGCTCGGGCCCGCCGCCGGCGGCGGCGACCTGGGTGCCGTAGTCGTAGATCTCGGCGCCGCGGGTCTCGCGGCCGCGGCGGGTCAGCGCGGCGGCCAGGGTCCCGGTGCCGGAGGTGAAGGCGGCCCGCGCCTCTTGGTCGCCGGACTCGATGGCCTCGTTGATGCCTCGGGTGAGCCGGCGGTGGCCCTGGACCTCGGTGACGGTGTCGCGCAGCCGACGGAACATGAACGGCCCTACCTTCCTGTTGCGGATCCGGGCTGTCCGGCTCCCCGCACCCCGCCCGTCCCCGGCGGTGCCGGTACGGGCGGGGGAGGCAACCGTCAGGCCGTCAGCGCTGCAGGTACGCCTGGGCGCGCTGGAGCTCCTCGGTCGACATGGTCTGGGCGACGGCCGCGACGGCGTCGGCACCTCCGGTCGCGGCGGCCTGGACCAGGGCGTTGGCCTGGGTCTTGGCGACCGCGTGCTCGGCGGCCTCGCCGATGACGTTGCCGAGGTCGCGGGAGAAGCTGTCCAAAGTAGCCATGATGGTGACTCCTCTTGCTGGTGGTCCGGGCTGTCCGGCTCCCCACGACCGCGCCCATCCCCCAGCCCCGGGGGTACCGGGGTGGGGGATGGGCGCAGGAGGCAGCCGGCAGACCGTCAGGCCGCGTTCCGGGCGCGCTGGCGGGCGGCGCGGCGCTTCATCGCGCGGCGCTCGTCCTCGCTCATGCCGCCCCAGACGCCGTCGGTCTGTCCCGACTCCAGCGCCCACTGGAGGCAGGCGTCCCTCGACGGGCACCTGTTGCAGACCGCACGAGCCTCTTCAATCTGCAAGATCGCCGGGCCGGTGGTGCCGATGGGGAAGAACAGCTCGGGGTCCTCTTCGCGGCAGACCGCGTTGTGACGCCAGTCCATGGCGTGGTCCTCTCGTCCGGGAGAGATGGGATGGGGGCCGCGCGCAGGCGGCAGAAGAAGGGGAGACGGGGGAGGGCTGGTGATCACCGGCCCGCCGACCGGGTTTCCCGGTCGGCGGGCTGACCTTCCAGCGCGCCCGCCGCGTCAGCCTCGGCGGCGGTGGAGGTACTGGTCCTGCAGCCCGCTGAACAGCCGGAACAGCCGCTCCCCGGCCGGGCACCGGCGGTCACCGGTGCAGACGGCGCAGGTGGCGGCGTGCTCACGGTGCACGCGGGCGGCGGCCATGTACCGCTCGTACACGCTGCTGCTGTTGCTCATCGGCGGTTCTGTTCGGAACGCTTGTTCTGTTCGGCGAGCTTCTTCGACAGCGCCGCGCGCTCCGCGTCGGTCAGGCCCAGGGTGATCGCGATCGTGTTCACCGGGACCCCGTTCCGTTGCAGGAGTCGCAGCGCTTCCAGGACTTGCGGAACACCCCGCCGGAGCTGGTGTCCTCGGTCTTCCCGCCCTTCCCGCCGCACGGCGGGCAGGCGCTCACGGCTTTCCGCCCTGCCGGACGCGGCGCAGCGCCTCGTCCATGATCGGGTCGGAGTCTCCGTCGGCGGCCAGACGTGCGATGCTGAAGGTGTTCAACAGGGCCTCCACTTCAGGTCCTCGACGGCCCCGGGGCCCTAATCCCCGGGGCCGTCTCCTTGTGTTCTGACTGCCGTACGAGCAGCCACGGCCGCCCCCACCCGGTGTCGCGGGGTGGGGG
>NZ_JBHYUG010000088.1:0-34778 GCF_042749375.1 Streptomyces sp. NPDC059477
CTCCAGCCGGGCGGGGCCGGCGTCCGCCTGCCGCTGCCGTGCTCGCGCGGCGCCGTTTCCCGTCCCGCGTCCGGTTGTCCGGCAGTGGTGCGGCCCCGGCGTGCTTCCTGCCCTGGGTTCAGCCACTTCGCGTGCTGTCCGCTGGGCAGTGCCCCGGCGTGCTTCCTGCCCCGCGTTCAGCCACTCCGCGTGCTGTCCGTTCGCCCCGGACCGTTGCCCGTCGGGCGCCGGGCGTCCATGTCGCCCGCCCGGCCCGCGCGCACCCTTCCCAGGCGATCGCCCCGGCTATACCTCCGCGCCCCCCGTCTCGCCCGCCTCCCCGTTCTCCGCCACCGCCCGGAGCATCCGTTCCGCCTCCCCGGTGCGCAGGGCCGCCGGCTCGTCGTCGGCGTCCGCGTAGGCGTCCAGCACCGTACGCGCGCGGGCGCGGGAGTGGTCGGGGCGGCCCAGGTCGGCCTCCAGCCAGCCTGCGGCGAGTTCGGCGCCGGTGCGGGCGTGGAGGGCGGCCGGGCCGAGGGAGGTGAAGACCTGGATGGCCCGGGTGACCTGGGCGAGGGCGGCCTCGAAGCCGGGCTCGATCGGCGTGTCGTCGTCGTTGGCGGCGCGGGCCAGGAGGTCACCGAACTGGCGGTGGGTGTGGCCCAGTTCGAGGGCCAGCTGTCGGCGGGCCTCGTCATCAGGGGCCGTGTCCATGGCCGTCGCGCACTCCTGGACCCCCTGCTCCATCAGCTCCCCGGCGAAGGCCCGCGAGTCGTCGTCGCGCAAGGCGAGCCACGCGCGGGCGCGCAGGGAGCGGACCAGGCCGTGGACATCGCCCAGGGAGCGCCACAGCTCGCCCGCGCGTGCGTACGCCTGGTCGGCCTCGGCGGGCATCCCGGCGGCCCCGAGGGACTCGGCGGCGAGATGGGCGAGCGTGGCGTGGTCCTGCTGCTCGGGCCACTGGCGGGCGAGGTCGGCCGCCTGGAGCCGCCGCTCGGCCGCCGCGCGGTGCTCGCCCAGTTCACTGAGCGCGTCGCCGAGCCACCACTGGGTCTGGACGACCGCCCCGTCGCCGTGCGTCTCGGCACTCAGGTCGGTGAGCGCCGACTCCAGCACCTCCGCGGCCTCCGCCCAGCGCCCCAGAGGCAGCAGGAAGCCGCCTAGCAGCTGCCGCGCCCAGGCACCCAGCTCCGGTCCCTCGCCCGCCTCGTCGGCCCAGTGCGCGGCCTCCAGGGCGTGCTCGGCGGCCTCGGCGGGCCGTCCGGTGCCGCCCAGCACCTCGGCCAGCTGGAGGTTCAGCCGGGCCCGGCCGGGCGGCTCCAGATACGCCCCGCCGTGCTCCAGGGCCGCCCGCAACGCCCGCTCCGCCCCGGCCACGTCGCCGAGGTGATGGGCGATCCCGGCCAGCCGGGCCTCGTACTCCACGGCGAACCACGGCAACCCGGCGGCCACGAACCCGGCCGCCGCCCGCTCGAACAGCTCCCCGGCGCGCGCCACGCCCTCGCCGTGCGCCGCCAGCTCGGCCAGCATGGCGGTCGCCTCGGCGGCCCGCGCGGCGAGCCGTACGTCGTCCCCGGCCCGCCCCTCCACCAGCGCCAGCACCTCGCGCACGGCGGCCTCGGCCACGTCCAGGGCGCCCCGCTCGACCTCGCCGTCGGCCTCGTGCACGCGCCGCATCAGGATGCGCGCCCGCGCCATCACGACCGACACGGTCTGCCGTACGCCGGTGCCGTCCTCGGCGTACAGCGCGAGCACCTCGTCGTACGGGCCCGCGACCGCCGCCAGCGCCTCCTCGACACGCCCGGAGAGGGCCTGTACGTACGCCGCACGCGCGCGTGCGGCCAGTGACTCGCCGGGGTCACCCGCCTCGGTGTAGTACGCGGCGGCCCGCTCGAAGAACTCCAGGCCCTCCGGGCCCAGCTCCATCGCGCGGTGGTCGGCGATCTCCGCGCGGTCGCGGGCGGCCAGCTCGGTGCCCTCGGCGGCCCGCGCGACCGCCGCCCATGCCTCCACGGCGTGCGGCTGGAGGGTGTCCGACTGGCGCCGCGCCTCGGCCAGCAGCACGGACAGCTCCGGCTCGGCGGCCTCCGGCGCCGGGGTGGGCGGGGCGGTGGGCGTGGCCGCCGTGCGTATGGAGCGCACGCCCAGCGGCAGCCGGTCCGTCAGGGGGCGCTGGTCCATCCGCGCGCGGGCCCGCTCACTCACGTACGCCGTGCCATTGCGCGCGTCGAAGCGGGCGCTCAGTGCGAGCGCCTCCGCGCGGGCGTGGGTGGCCAGCTCGCGCGCGGTCCAGTCGCGTCCGGCGGGGCCCGGCACCGGCCGGTCGCCCAGGCCGAGACCGGTCAGCCGCTCCATGAGGAGGGTCACCACGCTCAGGAAGTCCAGCCGGCTGCGCGGATGCCCGCTGTCGGTGAAGTACGCCGGACGCTCGGCGATCAGCTCCAGCGCGCGTGCCTCGTTCCCGGTCAGCGCGCAGAACTCCACATGGTCCGCGTACGCGCCCCGCATGCTCTCCATGGACCGCACCATGCGGAAGCCCCGCAGATGGTGTGCGCGGGCGTCGTCGACCCGGCCGAGCCGCAGCAACGGCAGCAGGGACGAGGCCAGCGCGGTGTGCGGCTCGTGCGCGCATGTGTACTCGCCCTCAAGGACCGGCTCCCACAGGCCGAGCGCCTCCGTGTCCCGGCCGCGCTCCGCCTGCCACCAGCCCTGCCCGTGCAGCTCGCAGGCGTGGCAGTCCGCCATGTCGTCCCGGTCCGCCGCCAGCCACGCCGTGTACGCCCGCTCGGCCCGTGCCACATCGCCCACGTGCGCGGCGACGCTGAACTCCGCGCTGCGCACCGCCCGTTCCGAGTGCCCGGCCAGCCGGTAGCGGTGCTCCATCTCGCCGAGCCACTTCTCGATCGAGGCGAGCGGGATGTGCGGCTGGTCCAGCATGCCCGCCGACATCCACTTGAAGACCCAGTGCAGCGAGTGTGTCTCGTACGCGTCGAAGTCCTCGGGCCGCTCGTCCCACATGCGCAGCAAGCGCGCGAAGGGGACGAACATCTTGTCCTTCTCGGAGCTGTAGTTGTAGACCTTCAGCTGGTGGCCGAGCGCCTCGATCACGGCGAGCGGGATGTCCAGCTTCTCGGCCTCCGCGAGCAGCTGCTCCGCGCGGGCGTTGCGGGCCGGGCCCTCCGGCCGCTCGGAGTTCTCCGCCATCGCGTGGCGCAGCGAGTCGAAGTCGGTGATCTCACTCATCAGTGACCGTTCCCGGTGAAGTCGGAGTCGGGGCCGCCGGAATCGGGACCGTCCGGGCTTGAGCCGTGGCCGTCGGGGCCCGAGCCACGGCCACCGGGGTCTGAGCCACGGGCGTCGGAGCTTGAGCCGTGGCCGTCGGGGCTTGAGCCCTGGTCACTGGGGCCCGAGCCGCGGCCACCGGGTTCTGAGCCTTGGCCATCGGAGCCTGAGCCACGGTCGCCGTGTCCCGAGCCGTGGCCGCCGGAGCCCGAGCCACGGCCGTCGGAGCCCGAGCCACGGCCGTCGGACCCCTCGCCACGCCCGTCGGAGCCTGAGCCACGGTCGCCGCGTGCCGAGCCGTGGCCGCCGTGACCTGAGGCCTGGCCACCGGAGCCAGAGCCGGGCCCGCCCGGGCCCGAGCCGTGGCCGTCGGAGCCCCCGCCCGCGCCCAGGCCCTCGGAACCGGTGGCGCCCGTGGCGCCCGCGCTCTCGCCGTGCGTGGCCCACTCCAGCAGGCCGATGAAGGCGCGGTTCAGCAGCGCGGAGTCCGCCGGGCGCAAGGGGCGCTGCGCCATCAGCAGCGCCTGCCCGTACAGCGACTCGGTGGCCGTGCCGATCAGCTCCCGGTCGGGCAGCGAACTGATCCGCCGGATCAGCGGGTTGAGATGGTTGAGCACCAGCCTCGCGCGCGGGGCACTGCCGCGCAGCGAGCCGAGAATGCCCGCCCACAGATCGTCGGCCTGCGCCTCGGCCTCCGCGCGAGCCTGCTCGTGCCGCGCCTGCCGGTCGTCCAGGTGCAGCGCGGGCACCGACAGCGGATGGAACGCGCGGAGCACGACATCGCAGCCCAGCGGGTCCAGGGCCGCCCGCGCGGCGCCCAGAAAGCCCGACAGGGCGAGTTCCTCGGCCGGGTCCACGGCGTCCAGATGGGCGGTCACCGTGTCGGCGTCCAGCTCCGCCACCGACGAACCGGGCCGCACCGACGGCAGCGCCTCCACCAGCTCGCTGTCGTACGTGTAACCGCCGTTGACGACCCCGATGCCCTGCGCCGAGGCGATCGGCGCGACCTGCCGGAACTCCTCGACCGTACGGGTGAAGTGCACCACGGGGTGGCGCTGCGCGAACTCCTCCAGGGACAGCTGCCCGTCCGTCGTCTCGAACGGCAGCCACGGCAGCATCGTGCGCAGCATGTCCTTGTCGTGCCGCGCGAGCGACTTCACGCCCAGATGGTGCACCGACAGGAACGCCGCGAGCCGCTGCGGGTCACCGGCCGCGAGCGCCGTCAGCCAGGAGCGGATCCGCTCGCCCAGCGCCTCGCGCACGGCGGCCAGCGTCTCGTCCTCGTACAGCGCCTCGCGCGAGGCCGTCGGCCGCAGACTGTCCGTGTCCAGGACGCAGCGCACGAAGAACGCCCAGTCGGGCAGCAGCTGTTCGGCACGCTCGGTCAGCAGCATGCCCTTGAGGTGCACCCGGTGCCGGGCCCGCTGCGCCGGGCTGACCGCGGACGGCAGCACGTACGCCACCCCGCGGATCCCGGCCAGGGGCACGCTCAGGTCGATCGAGTCCAGCGGCGTGAACCCGAACAGCTCGTGGCAGTGCCGGGCCAGCGCCACCCGCCGGGTCGCGGGCGACGGATACGGGCGGTCCCAGGGCGCCGGCAGATCGGTGACCTCCTCGGCGCCGACCCGCACGTCGTAGGGCAGCAGCGAGCCGAAGTCCCGGGCCAGCTCCAGGACCCGCTCCTCGGCCAGCCACTCGCCCGCGCCCGCGCGTGCCACCAGGTGCACGGTGGTGCCGGGTTCGGGCCGGGCCTCGTCCGGCAGGGTCCGCACGGTGTACGAGCCGTCGTCGGCCGCCGTCCACTCCACCGGACGGGAATCCGGCTCGCGGGCGCTGCGGCTGACCACGCGGATCTTCTCGGCGACCACGAAACACGCCAGTAGCCCGATGCCGAACTGCCCGAGGAAGTCCGAGCGGGCCTCCTGGAGCCCCTCGGCCCGCTTGGAGCTGCGCCCGATGGTGGCCAGCAGGGTGTGCACATCCGACTCGGTGAGCCCGACGCCGGAGTCCTCCACGCGCAGGGCGCCGCCCTCGGCGTACAGCCGCACCCGGGCGGGCGCGTCGGGCTGCTCGGCCCGCCGGGCGGTGATCGCGTCGACCGCGTTCTGGAGCAGTTCGCGCAGGTAGACCCGGGGGCTGGAGTAGAGGTGATGGGAGAGCAGGTCCACCAGACCACGCAGGTCGACCTGGAACGTATGGGGTGGGTGGGGAGGCTGAGGAGCCTGGGATGACTGTGAGGTCTGGGAATCCATCGTCGCTGCGCCGGTGGGGGGTTTCGCGGCGGCGCGGGGTCGGGCGGCCCCGTGTGAGGTGACCGCGGAACGGGCGGAACGGACGGGCGGTGCGGACGGGCAAACGCTGACCAGCCGGGCGGGGATGGCCTGGGGCCGGTCATCCTAGGGCCCGAACCAGCCGTCTGACCAGGGGTTTCCTCAGACGTATACGGCATTGTCAGTGGTGTGGTGTGCAATGGATCTCGTGCCCGCACTGGAAGAACCACTGAAAAAGGTGCTCGGCCCCGCCACCGCCAAGGTGATGGCCGAGCATCTCGGCCTGCACACGGTCGGCGACCTCCTCCACCACTATCCGCGCAGATACGAGGAGCGTGGCCAGCTCACCCACCTCGCCGATCTGCCGATGGACGAGCATGTCACGGTGGTGGCCCAGGTCGCCGACGCCCGGCTGCACACCTTCGCCTCGGCGCGCGCGCCACGCGGCAAGGGCCAGCGCCTGGAGGTCACCATCACCGACGGCAGCGGCCGGCTCCAACTGGTGTTCTTCGGCAACGGCGTGCACAAACCGCACAAGGACCTCCTGCCCGGCACCCGCGCGATGTTCGCCGGAAAGGTCTCCCTCTTCAACCGCAGACTCCAACTGGCCCATCCGGCCTACGAACTCCTCGGCGGCGAGGTGGCGGAGGCCGAGGAGTCCGTCGAGTCCTGGGCGGGCGCCCTCATCCCGCTCTACCCCGCCACCGCCAAGCTGGAGTCCTGGAAGATCGGCAAGGCCGTCCAGACCGTCCTGCCGCGCGCCCAGGAGGCCGTCGACCCGCTCCCCGGCTCCCTGCGCGAGGGCCGCGGGCTGGTCTCCCTGCCCGAGGCCCTGCTCAAGATCCACCGCCCGCACACCAAGGCCGACATCGAGGACGCCCGCGACCGGCTCAAGTGGGACGAGGCGTTCGTCCTCCAGGTCGCCCTCGCCCGCCGCCGCCACGGCGACGCCCTGCTCCCGGCCGTCCCGCGCGCCCCCCGCCCCGACGGACTGCTCACCGCCTTCGACGCCCGGCTCCCCTTCACTCTCACCGAGGGCCAGCGGAAGGTCACCGCCGAGATCTTCACCGATCTGGCCACGGACCATCCGATGCACCGTCTGCTCCAGGGCGAGGTCGGCTCCGGAAAGACGATGGTCGCCCTGCGCGCGATGCTCGCCGTCGTCGACTCCGGCGGTCAGGCCGCCCTGCTCGCGCCCACCGAGGTGCTGGCCCAGCAGCATCACCGCTCGGTGGTCGAGATGATGGGCGAGCTGGCCGAGGGCGGGATGCTCGGCGGCGCCGAGCACTCCACCAAGGTCGTGCTGCTCACCGGGTCCATGGGCGCGGCGGCCCGCCGCCACGCCCTGCTCGACCTGGCCACCGGCGAGGCCGGGATCGTGATCGGCACCCACGCGCTGATCGAGGACAAGGTGCAGTTCCACGACCTGGGGCTGGTCGTCGTGGACGAACAGCACCGCTTCGGTGTCGAGCAGCGTGACGCCCTGCGCGGCAAGGGCAAGCAGCCGCCCCATCTGCTGGTCATGACGGCCACGCCGATCCCGCGGACCGTCGCCATGACCGTCTTCGGCGACCTGGAGACCTCCGTCCTCGACCAGCTCCCGGCCGGCCGCTCACCCATCGCCAGCCATGTCGTCCCCGCCGCCGACAAGCCCCACTTCCTGGCGCGCGCCTGGGAGCGCGTGCGCGAGGAGGTGTCCAACGGCCATCAGGCGTACGTCGTCTGCCCCCGCATCGGCGACGAGGAGGACGACCCCAAGAAGCCCCCCAGGGCGGCGAAAGCCAACCCGGGCGACCCCAACGTCCCGAAGAAATCCGCCACAGCGGCGAAGTCCCCCGAGGACGACGCCGAGAAGCGCCCCCCGCTCGCCGTCCTCGACATCGCCGGCCGGCTCGCCAAGGGCCCCCTGTCCGGCCTCAAGGTCGAGGTGCTGCACGGCCGGATGCCGCCCGACGACAAGGACGCCGTCATGCGCCGCTTCGCCGCCGGGGACACGGACGTCCTGGTCGCCACGACCGTCATCGAGGTCGGGGTCAACGTCCCCAACGCCACCGCCATGGTGATCATGGACGCTGACCGCTTCGGCGTCTCCCAGCTCCACCAGCTGCGCGGCCGGGTCGGGCGCGGCTCCGCCCCCGGCCTGTGCCTGCTGGTCACCGAGATGCCCGAGGCGAGCCCCGCCCGCCAGCGACTCAACGCCGTCGCGGCCACCCTCGACGGCTTCGAACTGTCCCGCATCGACCTCGAACAGCGCCGCGAGGGCGATGTCCTCGGCCAGGCCCAGTCCGGCGCCCGTTCCAGCCTGCGCGTCCTCGCGGTCATCGAGGACGAGGAGATCATCGCGGAGGCGAGGGAGGAGGCGACGAGACTGGTGGCCGCCGACCCGGACCTCACCGGCCTCCCGGGCCTGCGCACGGCCCTGGACGCCCTCCTGGACGAGGAAAGAGAGCAGTACCTCGAAAAGGGCTGAGCGGCAGCCCCTCCTTGAATCCCGGGCTCTCATCTGAATTCCGGGCTCTCAGAGGCGGGGGAACCGGGCAGTCATGGCCGGCCACGATCCGCAGCGGCCGACCGACCGGCCACGACTCGACCGGCCGCCCGGCCACGCCCCCGCCCGGCCACGCCCCCGACCCCGACCAGCCGACCGCGCCCAGGCACCCCTCACCCCCGCCTGCGACACTGAACCGGAAGCCGCTGACCCAGCCGGAAGCCGCCCACCAGAAGGACCCCACATGACCCGCGTGATCGCCGGCACAGCCGGCGGACGCCGCCTGACCGTCCCCCCGGGCACCGGCACGCGCCCCACCTCCGACCGTGCGCGCGAGGCCCTCTTCTCCACCTGGCAGTCCCTGCTGGGCGGCCCGCTGGACGGCGAGCGGGTGCTCGACCTGTACGCCGGTTCCGGAGCCGTGGGCCTGGAGGCGCTGTCCCGCGGCGCCGGCCACACCCTCCTGGTGGAGGCCGACGCCCGCGCGGCCAGGATCGTCCGGGAGAACGCGAAGAGCCTCGGCCTGCCCGGCGCCGAGGTCCGCGCGGGCAAGGCCGAGCAGATCATCCGGTCCGCGCCCGGGACCCCGTACGACCTGGTGTTTCTTGATCCGCCGTACGCCGTGACGGACGACGATCTTCGGGAGATTCTGCTCACACTCCGCGCTGGGGGCTGGCTCGCGGGGGAAGCCCTCGTCACCGTGGAGCGCAGCACCAGAGGCGGGGATTTCCGGTGGCCGGACGGTTTCGCAGCCCTCCGGTCCCGTCGCTACGGCGAAGGAACCTTTTGGTACGGACGCGCCGCCTCGACAAGTCCAGACACACGATGACCGGACCTGAGAGCGAGGGATCACAAGTGCGCCGCGCCGTCTGTCCCGGGTCATTCGACCCGATCACCAATGGACATCTCGACATCATCGCCCGGGCGTCCCGTCTGTACGACGAGGTCTATGTCGCGGTGATGATCAACAAGTCCAAGAAGGGCCTGTTCGAGATCGAGGAGCGGATCGACATGATCCGCGAGGTCACCGCCGAGTACGGCAACGTACGCGTGGAGGCGTTCCACGGCCTGCTCGTCGACTTCTGCAAGCAGCGCGACATCCCTGCCATCGTCAAGGGCCTGCGCGCGGTCAGCGACTTCGACTACGAACTCCAGATGGCCCAGATGAACAACGGCCTGTCGGGCGTCGAGACCCTCTTCGTGCCCACCAACCCCACCTACTCCTTCCTGTCGTCCTCCCTGGTCAAGGAGGTCGCGACCTGGGGCGGCGATGTCTCCCACCTGGTCCCGCCGCTGGTCCTCGAAGCACTCGCAGCCCGGCTGAAGCGGGACTGAGCCACCCACCCGGCGCGACCCGGCCACCGCCCGGTCAGGGGCCCGCCCCCGGAACCGGTGTCCCCCGGCGGTCCCAGGGCCGTACAGTCGTCCCGTCGGTCTCCAACACAGCTGTAGAGAATGGCGAGCACACGGTGGACGTGCAGAAGAAGCTCGACGAGATCGTCGCCACGGTCTCCGGCGCCCGGTCGATGCCCATGTCGGCCTCGTGCGTGATCAACCGCGCGGAGCTGCTCTCGCTGCTGGAAGAGGTCCGCGGGGCGCTGCCCGGATCCCTCGCCCAGGCGCAGGAGCTGATCGGCGGGCGCGAGCAGCTGGTCGAGCAGGCCCGTCAGGAGGCCGACCGGATCATCCAGGGCGCGCACGCCGAGCGGGGCTCGCTGATCTCCGACACCGAGGTCGCCCGCCGCTCCCAGAGCGAGGCCGACCGCATCCTCGCCGAGGCCCGCGCCGAAGCCGAGGAGATCCGCGCGGAGGCGGACGAATACGTCGACTCCAAGCTCGCCAACTTCGAGGTCGTCCTCAACAAGACCCTCGGCTCGGTCGGCCGGGGCCGCGAGAAGCTCCTCGGCACCGGTCCGGGCCTGGACGACCAGGGCTACGAGGACGCGGACGCCCCCGAGCGCAGCCATGACCCCGAGACCCTGCGCCGCAGCGCCGACCAGTACGTCGACGTCAAGCTCGGCGCGTTCGAGGCGGTCCTCGCCAAGACGCTGGAGGCGGTCGGACGCGGCCGTCAGAAGCTGCACGGGCGGCTCGCCTCCGACGACCTCAGCGCGCTCGCCGACGACCTCAGCACCGTCCAGCACTCCAGCGACGCCGACTACCTCGCCGGCCTCGCGGCGCTCCCCGACACCCCGGCCCCCCGCGCCGCCGCGCCGGTCCCCCCCGCCGCCCCCGTCGCCCCGCCCCAGCCCGCGCAGCCCCCCGCCGCCGAGCCCGCCTACGCCACCGCCTACCAGCAGCAGCCCGACCCCTACGCGGGCTACCAGCAGGGCTACGACCCCCAGCAGGACCCGTACGGCTATCAGCAGCCCGACCCGTACGCGGCGGCGTACCAGGGCTACGACCCGCAGCAGACCCAGCCGGGCTACGAGCCGCACCAGGCACACCAGCAACCCCAGCAGCAGCCGCACCAGCAACCCCAGCAGCAGCCTCAGCAGGCGCCGCAGCAGGGGTACGCGCTCGACGAGACCAGCCTCTTCGACACCAGCATGATCAGCGCCGAGCAGCTGCGCGCGTACGAGCAGGGCCGCGGCCTGTAGCGCACGCCGCCGCACCGGACGTACGGGCGGCAGGGGCGCGAGGTGCCCGCCGCCCGGGGTGCGACGTACCGGATTGGGCCCTCAGCGAAAGGTCCAGTATCCTGGCTCTTCGGTCGTGTGTATGTCCGCGATCAGCGCTGCCCAGGAACACCGGCGGGCGGCGTTTCCTTCTTGGCTCGCAGATCGAAAGCAGGAATGGCTCTGAACGCCCGCCTCGACCACCGCAACCCCCTCGTGTTCGACACGCACGAGCTGGGCCGGCGGCCCGGTGCGCTCCAGCGCCTGACCCGCACGGTCGACGCCCCCAAGGACCTCGGTCTCCAGGGCGTTGTCGCGGTGCCGGAAGGCATCCCGGTGGAGCTGACGCTCCGCCTGGAGTCGGTCATGGAAGGGGTGCTCGTCACAGGCACCGCCCGTGCCCGTGCCGAGGGGGAGTGCGTAAGGTGTCTGGAGCCGCTGGAGCTGCCGCTCGAAGCGGAGTTCCAGGAGATGTTCTCGTACCCTGACGCCGACGACCGGGGCCGCGTGATCGCGGAACCGGGCGACGACGCCGAGGACGACGAGGACAGGCTCTTCATCGAGGACGGCCTGTTCGACCTCGAACCCGTGCTGCGCGATGCGGTGGTGCTCGCACTGCCGATGCAGCCGGTGTGCCGGGAAGACTGTCCGGGCCTGTGCTCCCAGTGCGGGGCGCGGCTCGCGGACGACCCGGACCACCATCACGACGCCGTCGACATCCGTTGGGCGGCATTGCAGGGAATCGCCGATTCACTCGAAGACGGCGATCAGGACACGTTGAGCGGCGCCGATGCGGGCGTCGACGAGAAGCAGGAGAAGTAGCCGTGGCTGTTCCGAAGCGGAAGATGTCGCGCAGCAACACGCGCCACCGCCGGTCGCAGTGGAAGGCTGCGGTCCCCACCCTGGTTGCGTGCGAGCGCTGCCACGAGCCCAAGCAGCAGCACATCGCGTGCCCGTCGTGCGGCACCTACAACAAGCGCCAGGTCCTAGAGGTCTGAGCGGCTGGTGAGAGGCACTGTGTCCACGCCAAAGAAGGCGGATGACGCCAACCCGGACCCAAAGGCCCGGAAATCGGCGGACCACCAGTCCTCGTCCCACGCACTTCTGGAAGGGCGGCTCGGCTACCACGTCGAGTCCGCCCTTCTGGTGCGTGCGCTGACCCATCGCTCGTACGCGTACGAGAACGGCGGTCTGCCCACGAACGAGCGCCTGGAGTTCCTCGGGGACTCCGTGCTCGGCCTCGTCGTGACGGACACGCTGTATCGCACCCACCCCGATCTGCCCGAGGGACAGCTGGCCAAGCTGCGGGCCGCGGTGGTCAACTCGCGTGCGCTGGCCGGGGTCGGCCGCGGTCTCGACCTGGGCGCCTTCATCCGGCTCGGCCGTGGTGAAGAGGGCACGGGCGGCCGGGACAAGGCGTCCATCCTCGCCGACACCCTGGAAGCGGTGATCGGCGCGGTCTATCTCGACCGGGGCCTCGACGTGGCGTCCGAGCTGGTGCACCGCCTGTTCGACCCGCTGATCGAGAAGTCCTCCAACCTCGGAGCCGGCCTGGACTGGAAGACATCCCTCCAGGAGCTGACCGCGACCGAGGGGCTCGGCGTGCCCGAGTACCTGGTCACGGAGACCGGACCCGACCACGAGAAGACCTTCACCGCTGCCGCCCGCGTCGGAGGCGTCTCGTACGGCACCGGCACCGGCCGCAGCAAGAAGGAGGCGGAGCAGCAGGCCGCCGAGTCCGCCTGGCGCTCCATCCGCGCCGCTGCGGACGAACGCGCCGAGGCGGCGGAAGCCAAGGCCGCGGAAGCGGAGGCGACCCGTCCGGAGGGCGACCGGGACGCCGACGGCGACCGGGCGTCCGACGCCGAGCGGGTTGCCGACGGCGACCAGACGTCCGACGCAGGCCGGGTCTCCGACGGGGATCAGGTTTCCGACGGGGATCAGATCTCCGACGGGGACCAGGTTTCTCCTGGGGACCAGGCGCCCGGCATCGAGCTGGTTCCCGATGGCGGCCGGGTTTCCGACGGGGACCAGGCCCCCCGGGGAAGCCGGACGTCCGAGGGCGACCAGGTGTCGTCCAACGGCGAAGCGTCCGCCTCCGCCTGACACACACCAGCACGACCCGAGCGCCCTCCCCTCCGTCCGGGGTGGGCGCTCGGGCCGTCGCGACCCGGGACCGCACCGGCCCCGGCCGGCCCCCGACGGGAGATCCGATGCCCGAACTGCCCGAGGTCGAAGTCGTACGACGTGGTCTGGAACGGTGGGTCGCGCATCGCACCGTCGCCGACGCCGAGGTGCTGCACCCGCGTGCGGTGCGCCGCCATCTCGCCGGCGGCGAGGACTTCGGGCACCGGCTCAAGGGGCATCGCATCGGGGTGGCGAGCAGGCGCGGCAAGTATCTGTGGCTGCCGCTGGAGGACAGCCACCAGGCGGTGCTCGCGCACCTCGGGATGAGCGGCCAGCTGCTGGTCCAGCCGCACGCCGCGCCCGACGAGAAGCACCTCAGGATCCGGGTCCGCTTCGCCGACGCCCTCGACACCGAGCTGCGCTTCGTCGACCAGCGCACCTTCGGCGGGCTCTCGCTGCACGACACCGACACCGACGGGCTGCCCGACGTCATCGCGCACATCGCCCGCGATCCCCTCGACCCGCTCTTCGAGGACGAGGCGTTCCACCAGGCGCTGCGCCGCAAGCGGACCACCATCAAACGCGCCCTGCTCGACCAGTCCCTGATCAGCGGCGTCGGCAACATCTACGCCGACGAGGCGCTGTGGCGCTCCCGGCTGCACTACGAACGCCCGACGGCCGGCTTCACCCGCCCGCGCACCACCGAACTCCTCGGCCATGTCCGGGACGTGATGAACGAGGCCCTCGCGGTCGGCGGCACCAGCTTCGACAGCCTCTACGTCAACGTCAACGGCGAGTCGGGCTACTTCGACCGCTCGCTCGACGCGTACGGCCGCGAGGGACTGCCGTGCAGGCGCTGCGGTACGCCGATCCGGCGACGCGCGTGGATGAACCGGTCGAGCTACTTCTGCCCGACCTGCCAGCGGCCACCGCGCGTCCCCTCGTGATCAGGTTTGCCGCTGCTCGTCGTACCGGCGCCGGGCCGCGAGGACGTCGTCCATGCTGTCCTGCACACACGCGATCAGGGTCAGCAGCCGCTCGGTGACGCGGCGGCCGAGCGGGGTCAGCTCGTAATCCACCCGGGGCGGGTTGGTGGGCTGGGCCTCGCGGTGCACCAGGCCGTCGCGCTCCAGGGCGTGCAGGGTCTGGGACAGCATCTTCTCGCTGACGCCATCGATGCGGCGGCGCAGTTCGTTGAAACGCAGCGAGCCGTCGTACAGCGCGCCCAGGGTGAGCCCGCCCCAGCGGCCGGTGACATGCTCCAGCGTGCGACGCGAGGGACAGACCTTGGCGAACACGTTGTACGGGAGGTCCCGCTCGTCGGCGCGTTCCTGTGGGGTGTCCATGGCCGCGAGCGTACGGGAGGGAAGCGCTGATCGGCAGAGTGCGCTAACTGGGAGTTAGTACCCGAAGTCCTGTGTCCACCACGGGCCGCCCGAGCCGAACTGGACGCCCACGCCGAGCGTGGTGAAGTCGCAGTTCAGGATGTTGGCGCGGTGGCCGTCGCTGTTCATCCAGGCGTCCATGACGGCGGCGGCGTCGGCCTGGCCGCGGGCTATGTTCTCGCCGCCGAGGTCGGATATCCCGGCCGCCGCGGCCCGGTCCCAGGGCGAGGCGCCGTCGGGGTCGGTGTGGTCGAAGAAGCCGCGGGCGGCCATGTCCTCGCTGAAGTCCTGGGCCAGCCCCGACAGCGCGCTGTTCGCGGCGACCGGGCTGCACCCGACCTTGGCCCGCTCGGCGTTGACCAGCCGCACCACCTCGGCGGCGGCAGCGGTCTCCTCGGACACGTTGGCCGGGACGGAGGGCTGATCCGGGGACGCGGGCGGCGGGGCGGCCGGTGCCTTCGGGGCCGTACGGCTCGGCGCCGGGGTGGCGGGCTTCGTGGTCGGGGGTGGCGGGGCGGCATTCGAGGGGGTTTTCGAAGAGGTTTTCGATGGGGTGGTGGCCGGGTTCGTCGGCTGGGGCGACTGCTGCTCGGGCGTCTTCTTCGCGGGCGCGCCGGGGGCGGCCGAGGTGCCGGTCGGGGAGGGCGAGGGCGTGGGGGAGGTGGAGCGCTGGGTGGCGTCGCTGGTGGCGCCGGGTTCGCCGCTCTCGGCGCTGCCGGAGGTGCCGCCCTGGGCACTGGGCGTGCCGGTGGGGCTGTCGGCGGCCTCGATCCTGTCGCCGCTGCCGCCGCCGATGCGGTAGTTCTCGGTGCCGGGCAGTACCCCGGTGGCGACCGCGACCGTACCGAGGGCGACCGCGGCGGAGACGCCGAGCAGCCCGGTGCGGACCGGGCGTGAGCCCTTCTTCCTGGCCCGGCGGCGTGAGCCGGCGCCCTGCTCACCGACGCCCGCGAGGGCGATGGACCCGCCGGTGCCGGCGAGGGGGGTGGACCCGTCGGGGCCCGCGAAAGGTCCGGACCCGGCAGTGCCGACAGTGTCGCCAGTGCCGTCGGTGCCGCTCGTGCCCCGGTGGTCGTCGTCCGTCGCGAACAGATAGGCCTCGCTGCGGGCCGTGGTCTCGGCGTACGCCTCCGGGTTCAGATAGGGCGCGATGCCTCTGGCCGCGCGACCGCCCCCGTACGAGTCCTGCGGGTCGTGGTTCCCCGTGGCGGAACCCTGCGGTACGACCCCCGTGGCGCGGTCCCTGGCGGCGCGTCCGGCGGCGGAGCGTCGGTGGCGTCCCATGTCCTGGCCTTCCTCGTGCGTGCGGCCCATTCGTCCTTCGTGGCGAATGAAACTCACTCGATCGAGTGAGTTTCATATGAGATTCACTGCGTCGGGACGGTACCGCATGGTGCTGAACACGGAAGTGTCCTGAGTGACATCGCGCGGTTAGGTTGCAGGCATGAGCGAGGATGTGCGGCTGGTGGCCTGGGTGCGTGGGCAGGTACAAGGTGTGGGTTTCCGCTGGTTCACGCGGGCCAAGGCGCTGGAGATCGGGGGCCTGAGTGGTTTTGCTCTCAATTTGGCGGACGGCCGGGTGCAGGTGGTCGCCGAGGGGGCGCGGCCGGGCTGCGAAGGGCTCCTCGACTGGCTCCGCGCGGGCGACACGCCCGGCCGCGTGGACGGTGTGACCGAGATCTGGGACACACCTCGCGGGGGCTACGACGGCTTCGCGATCCGCTGATCCGGGGGTCGTACGGACCCCTGCGGCCCGGGCGGGGAAGGGATCCGGCGCTCGCCGTGCGGGGGAAAGCTCCTGGTGATTGCCGAGAAGCCCTTGCCCCGGCAGGCTCCGCACGGAAAAATGATCGCCACGCCCTGCGGGCCCGCAGGAGCCGCGGCGCCGCCCTCGTGGGCCGCGCGGCGCCGGGCCGCCCGCCAATACGGGGCGTGATCGTGTTGACCGTCAAACTTTTTGGTGAGACGCTGAAAGCCCCGCGCACCTTAGCTGTTTGGCATGGCAGAACAGCAGAGTCACCACTCGATGTGCCAGACACCGCGGGTGCGATTCCCTCACGACCCACACCTCTTCGGTCGGTCACTCAGTGTGGAGGACCATTCCCATGGCAAAGGCGCTTCTCGGTTACGTCGGCGGCTCCGACCCTCGACTCCTCGCCGAGATGCGACGGCTCCAGCAGCGTGTCCAGGACCTGGAATCCGAGCTGGTACGAATCCAGGCGGAGAACGACGCGCTTTCGGCTGCCGCTTCTCACCACGAGATCATGGAGAGCATCGACGCACACCAGGCGGAGCCTGCGCTCACCTGATCACTGCATCGCACCACGACACGCAGTGGCTGGGCAGCCCGTGAAACCCGCTTCAACCGCTAAGTTGTCAGAAGTCGCAAGGGACGCTTCGGCGTCCCTTCTTTCTTTCCCCCGCGCATCCTTTCAGGCTCTTTAACGTCTGGTGTGCCCTGCGCGTTCAGCGGCGAAACCGCGGGTTCGTGGAGTGAGACAACACCGGAAGGTAGAGTCCAGCGGCGTGCACCTCAAGGCCCTGACCCTCCGTGGGTTCAAGTCGTTCGCGTCGGCGACCACACTCCGGTTCGAGCCGGGCATCACGTGTGTCGTCGGACCCAACGGCTCGGGCAAGTCCAATGTGGTGGACGCGCTCAGCTGGGTCATGGGGGAGCAGGGCGCCAAGTCGCTGCGCGGCGGCAAGATGGAGGACGTCATCTTCGCCGGTACCACCGGCCGCCCGCCGCTCGGCCGCGCCGAGGTGTCGCTGACCATCGACAACTCGGATGGGGCGCTGCCCATCGAGTACGCCGAGGTCACCATCACGCGGATCATGTTCCGCAACGGGGGCAGCGAGTACCAGATCAACGGTGACACCTGCCGGCTGCTCGACATCCAGGAGCTGCTCTCCGACTCCGGTATCGGCCGCGAGATGCATGTCATCGTCGGCCAGGGCCAGCTCGACTCCGTACTGCACGCCGATCCGATGGGCCGCCGCGCGTTCATCGAGGAGGCGGCCGGTGTCCTCAAGCACCGCAAGCGCAAAGAGAAGGCGCTGCGCAAACTCGACGCGATGCAGGCCAACCTCGCGCGCGTGCAGGACCTCACCGATGAACTGCGCCGCCAGCTCAAGCCGCTCGGCCGGCAGGCCGCCGTCGCCCGCCGGGCCGCCGTCATCCAGGCCGATCTGCGCGACGCCCGGCTGCGGCTGCTCGCCGACGACCTGGTCACCCTGCGCGAGGCACTCAACGCCGAGGTCGCCGACGAGGCCGTGCTCAAGGAGCGCAAGGAGGCCGCCGAGCAGGAGCTGAGGAAGGCCCTCCAGCGCGAGGCCCTCCTGGAGGACGAGGTCCGCCGCCTCACCCCGCGCCTTCAGCGCGCCCAGCAGACCTGGTACGAACTCTCCCAGCTCGCCGAGCGGGTGCGCGGCACGATCTCGCTGGCCGACGCCCGCGTGACGTCCGCGACCTCCGTCCCGCCCGAGGAGCGGCGTGGCCGGGACCCCGAGGACATGGAGCGCGAGGCGCACCGGATCCGGGAGCAGGAGGCCGAGCTGGAGGCCGCCCTGGAAGCGGCTCAGCGCGCCCTTGACGACACCGTGGAGCACCGCGCCGACCTGGAGCGCGAACTGGCGCAGGAGGAACGCCGTCTGAAGGACGCCGCCCGTGCCATCGCCGACCGGCGCGAGGGTCTCGCCCGGCTCGGCGGCCAGGTCAACGCGGCCCGCTCCCGCGCCGCGTCCGCCCAGGCCGAGATCGACCGGCTCGCCGCCGCCCGTGACGAGGCGCGGGAGCGGGCGGTCGCCGCGCAGGAGGAGTACGAGACGCTGAAGGCCGAGGTCGACGGTCTCGACGCGGGCGACGCCGAACTCACCGACCGGCACGACACCGCCAAGGCGCGGTTCACCGAGGCCGACGCCGCGCTCACCGCCGCCCGCGAGGCCCTCACCGCCGCCGAACGCCGCCGTGCGGCGACGCAGGCCCGCCACGAGGCGCTGGCCCTGGGCCTGCGACGCAAGGACGGCACCGGCATACTGCTCCAGGCCCAGGGCCGCCTCACCGGAATCCTGGGTCCGGCGGCCCAGCTCCTGACCATCGCCCCCGGCCACGAGATCCCCCTGGCCGCGGCGTTCGGCATGGCGGCGGACGCGATCGCCGTGACGACCCCGACCGCAGCGGCCGACGCCATCCGCCTCCTACGCAAACAGGACGGCGGAAGAGCGACCCTGCTACTGACAGACGCCCCGGAACCCCCACCCACCTGCCCGACATGCGCCCCTGCACGGCGCACGGCCGCTCAGACCCCCAGGGACACCGGCGCAATCAACCCCAACGCACCCGCAGATGCCAGAGACCCCGCCCCCGCATACGGAAGCCCAGCCGACGGCACCTCGCAGGACACGGCCGAGCATCAAAGGGGCGCGGGGAACTGCGCGCCCAGCCACACCGCACCCGCGGACGCCCGACAACCCACCCCCACCCCCACCCCCACCCCCGACCCCACCCTCACCTTCGCCGCAGACCTGGTCCGAGGTCCCCACGACCTCATGCCCGCCGTCCGCCGCCTCCTGCACGGCATCACCGTGGTCGACACCCTCGAAGACGCCGAGGACCTGATCCGCCACCGCCCCGACCTCACCGCCGTCACCGCCGAAGGCGACACGCTCGGCGCCCACTTCGCGCACGGCGGCTCCGCCGGCGCCCCCAGCCTGCTGGAGGTGCAGGCGTCGGTCGACGAGGCCGCGGAACAGCTGGCGGACCTGGCCGTGCGCTGCGAGGCACTGACCGAGGCGCAGACGGCGGCGCAGCACCGGCGCAGGGCCTGCGCGGCCGAGGTCGAGGAACTGGGCGACCGGCGCCGGGCCGCCGAGCGGGAGAAGTCCTCCGTCGCCCAGCGGCTCGGCCGCCTCGCGGGCCAGGCCCGGGGCGCCGCCGGCGAGGCCG
Organism: Streptomyces sp. NPDC059477; assembly: GCF_042749375.1. Classification (NCBI taxonomy): domain Bacteria; kingdom Bacillati; phylum Actinomycetota; class Actinomycetes; order Kitasatosporales; family Streptomycetaceae; genus Streptomyces; species Streptomyces sp. NPDC059477. Next base: position 19,095 of record NZ_JBHYUG010000088.1, read on the forward strand.
AGCGCAGTACGGCCGCCGCCGCCCGCGCCCAGGACGCCCTGGACAAGGCGCGCCAGGAGGTCGAGGAACTCGCCGAACGGCTCACCGTCGCCGAGGAGATGCCGGTCGACGAGGAGCCCGACACCGCCGTCCGCGACCGGCTCGCCGCCGACGGCGCCAACGCCCGCCAGACCGAGATGGAGGCCCGCCTCCAGGCCCGTACGCACGAGGAACGGGTCAAAGGGCTGGCCGGGCGGGCCGACGCCCTCTACCGGGCCGCCCGCGCGGAGCGCGACGCACGCGCGCGGGCCGAGCAGCGGCGGGCCCGGCTGCGCCACGAGGCGGCCGTCGCCGGGGCCGTCGCCTCCGGCGCCCGCCAGTTGCTGGCGCACGTCGAGGTCTCCCTGGCCCGCGCGGAGCAGGAACGTACCGCCGCCGAGGCCGCCAAGGCCCGCCGGGAACAGGAGCTGACCGCCGCGCGGGGCGCCGGCCGGGAACTCAAGGGCGAGCTGGACAAGCTGACGGACTCGGTGCACCGCGGCGAGGTGCTCGGCGCCGAGAAGCGGCTGCGGATCGAGCAGCTGGAGAGCAGGGCGCTGGAGGAGCTGGGCATCGAGCCCGCCGGGCTGGTCGAGGAGTACGGCCCGCACCAGTTGGTGCCGCCCTCCCCGCCGGCCGACGGCGAGGTGGTGCCCGAGGACCCGGCGCACCCCCGTCATCAGCAGAAGCCGTTCGCGCGCGCCGACCAGGAGAAGCGGCTCCGGGCCGCCGAGCGCGCGTACCAGCAGCTCGGCAAGGTGAACCCGCTCGCGCTGGAGGAGTTCGCCGCGTTGGAGGAACGCCACAAGTTCCTGAGTGAGCAGCTCGAAGACCTGAAGAAGACACGGGCCGATCTGCTCCAGGTGATCAAGGAGGTCGACGAGCGCGTCGAGCAGGTCTTCACCGAGGCGTACCGGGATACCGCACGGGAGTTCGAGGGTGTGTTCGGCAGGCTCTTCCCGGGTGGTGAGGGGCGGCTGATCCTGACCGATCCCGACAACATGCTCACCACCGGCGTCGATGTCGAGGCCCGGCCGCCCGGCAAGAAGGTCAAGCGGCTGTCGTTGCTCTCGGGCGGCGAGCGGTCGCTGACCGCCGTGGCGCTGCTGGTGTCGATCTTCAAGGCGCGGCCGAGCCCGTTCTATGTCATGGACGAGGTCGAGGCCGCGCTGGACGACACCAACCTCCAGCGGCTGATCCGGATCATGCAGGAGCTGCAAGAGGCGTCCCAGCTGATCGTCATCACCCACCAGAAGCGGACGATGGAGGTCGCCGACGCGTTGTACGGGGTCTCCATGCAGGGCGACGGCGTGTCGAAGGTGATCAGCCAGCGCCTGCGGTGACATCGACCGGCACGCCTCCCCTGGCCTCTCGTCACTCACCGTGTCCGCGCGGTGCCTCCGGGTGGTGAGCCGCCTGGACCTGTGCGCCACTGGAAGCACCAGCGGGTGGCCCAGGGACCCAGGGAGTTGAATGTGACCGACACAGCACAGGCGCCGCAGTCAGGAGCCGGGCCGGTTCGCCCCGAGCATCTCGGGCATGTCATCTTCATCGCCGCCGCCGCGGCGATGGGCGGCTTTCTCTTCGGCTACGACAGCTCCGTGATCAACGGTGCCGTCGAGGCCATCCGGGACCGCTACGACATCGGCTCCGCGGCACTGGCGCAGGTCATCGCCATCGCCCTGATCGGCTGTGCCATCGGCGCCGCGACGGCCGGCCGGATCGCCGACCGGATCGGCCGGATCCGCTGCATGCAGATCGCCTCCGTGCTGTTCACCATCAGCGCCGTCGGCTCCGCGCTGCCGTTCGCCCTGTACGACCTCGCCTTCTGGCGGATCATCGGCGGCTTCGCCATCGGCATGGCCTCCGTGATCGGCCCCGCCTACATCGCCGAGGTGTCGCCGCCCGCGTACCGGGGCCGCCTCGGCTCCTTCCAGCAGGCGGCGATCGTCATCGGCATCGCCGTCTCCCAGCTGGTCAACTGGGCGCTGCTGCACGCGGCCGGGGGCAATCAGCGCGGCAAGCTGATCGGCCTGGAGGTCTGGCAGGTGATGCTCGGGGTCATGGTCATCCCGGCCGTCCTGTACGGCCTGCTGTCCCTCGCCATCCCGGAGTCCCCGCGCTATCTGCTCTCGGTCGGCAAACGTGAACGCGCCCGGAAGATCCTCGCCGAGGTCGAGGGCGAACACGCCGGTCTCGACGCCCGGGTCGACGAGATCGAACAGGCCATGCGGCGCGAGCACAAGTCCACCTTCAAGGACCTGCTCGGCGGCTCTTTCCTCTTCCAGCGGATCGTCTGGATCGGCATCGGCCTGTCGGTCTTCCAGCAGTTCGTCGGCATCAACGTCGCCTTCTACTACTCCGCGACCCTGTGGCAGTCGGTCGGCATCGACCCGACGGAGTCGTTCTTCTACTCCTTCACCACCTCGATCGTGAACATCATCGGCACCGTGATCGCCATGATCTTCGTGGACCGCATCGGCCGCAGACCGCTCGCGCTCATCGGCTCCACCGGCATGGCCATCGCCCTCGCCCTGGAGGCCTGGGCCTTCTCCTACCACCTGGTCGACGGCAAGCTCCCGTCCACCCAGGGCACGGTCGCCCTGATCGCCGCCCATGTCTTCGTGCTCTTCTTCGCACTGTCCTGGGGTGTGGTCGTCTGGGTCTTCCTCGGCGAGATGTTCCCGAACAAGCTCCGCGCCGCCGCGCTCGGCGTGGCCGCCTCCGCCCAGTGGATCGCCAACTGGGCCATCACCGCGAGCTTCCCCTCACTGGCCGACTGGAACCTCTCCGCGACCTATGTGATCTACGCCTGCTTCGCCACCCTCTCCATCCCCTTCGTCCTGATCTTCGTGAAGGAGACCAAGGGCAAGGCGCTGGAGGAGATGGGCTGAGCCACGTAGGTCCTCACGCAGGGCCGGATGACTGACGGAATGTCAGATGGTCAGCGGCTGTGCGGGCGCCTCGCCCGGTGCGGGTGTCGGCGTGGGGGCCGGTCGCCGTACCGGCGGCTTGGGCAGTAGCGCGTACAGCAGGCCCGAGACGGCGATCGTCGCGGCCCAGCCCAGGCCGTACTCGCCGATCGGGTTGCCCGTGGCGAGCGGGCCGGTGAACCAGTCGGACCTGGTGAACAGCAGGCCCGTGACCAGCCCCAGCGCCCACGCGGCGACCGCGGCCGGGCTGAAGCCGCCCCGGTACCAGTAGGCGCTGGTGCGCCCGGTGTCGAGCAGCGCCTCGGCGTCGTACGTCGTGCGGCGGAGCATGTCCACGCCGAACACGCCGACCCATGCCGAGAACGCGACCGCCAGCAGTGACAGGAAGGCGATGAAGGACCCCAGGAAGCTGGTCGCGGCCAGCATCAGGACGCCGCCGAGGGCCAGTGAGATCGCCGCGTTGACCGAGACGGCCCAGGGGCGCGAGACCCGGATGCCCAGGGTCTGCGCGGTGAAACCGGCCGAGTACATCGACATGGAGTTGATCAGCAGCATCCCGACCAGCGCCATCAGCAGATACGGCACCGCCAGCCACAGCGGCAGGATCTCGCCCAGGAACGACACCGGATCCGCCGCCGACGCCAGATCCGGCGTGCCCGACGCCATCACCGCGCCCATCAGCACCATGGGCAGGACGACGACCCCGGCGCCGCCGACGGAATTGCGCACGATCGCCGCCGAGGACGCCGTACGCGGCAGATAGCGGGTGAAGTCGGGCGAGGACGGCACCCAGCTGATGCCGCCCGCGGCGATCAGGCCCACGCCGGTGATCATCGCGGCCGTGGAGCCCGCCCCCCGCCCGAAGACCTGGCCCCAGTCCGTCTCCACGACGAGATAGCCCAGGACCAGCACGGAAAAGGCGCCGAAGAGATACGTCGCCCACCTGTTGCATCGCTGCACGGCCTTGATGCCCAGGCCCGAGATCGCGAAGGTGACGACGACGAAGAGCAGCAGCGTGAGGACGACCAGCGCGGTGTTGCGGCGCACGCCGAACAGGATGTCCAGCACCGTGAGCAGCGCGTACGCGCCGGTCACCGCGTTGATCGTCTCCCAGCCCCAGCGCGCCACCCAGATCAGCGAGCCCGGCAGCAGATTCCCGCGCTGCCCGAAGACCGCCCGCGACAGCGTCATCCCGGGCGCCCCGCCCCGCTTGCCCGCGATCCCGGTCAGCCCGACGAGCCCGTACGCCACCACGGGCGCGGCGACGCCCACCACGAGCGCCTGCCAGAAGTTCAGCCCGTACGCCACCGACAGGCTCGCGCCCATGGTCAGCAGCAGGACGCTGATGTTGGCGGCGACCCAGGTGGGGAACAGCTCACGGGTCCGGGCGGTGCGCTCGGTGTCGGGGACGGGCTCGATACCGCGGGTTTCGAGTCCGTGTCCGTGCCCGGAGCGGGGGGCCTCGGCCGTGGTGGTGGCGCCATCGTGCGGGGCGGTGGTGCTCATGAGGCGTCATCGTACGTTAGTCCGACTATGGGGTGAAATCGACCGATGCCCGCCCGGGGAGCCGCCAAGGGGGTTCCGGCGGGGACCCATGGCCGATACTGGTCGGGTTATGGAAACCGTCATCCTTGCTGTAGTCATCGCCGTGGTCGTGCTCGGCGCGCTCGGCGGGCTCATCGTCGGCAGCAGGCGCAAGAAGCCGCTGCCCCCGCCGCCGCCCACGACCCCCGACATCACCGCCCCTCCGGCCGAGCCGCAGGTCGGCGACGAGGCCGAGACACCGCGGGACGAGGCCCGCCGCACGATCGAGGAGGTGGACCTCCCGGCCGGCTCGGCGCCCGTCGAGGAACTGCCACCCGTCGAAGAGCTTCCGGCCGTCGAGATCGAGGTGCCGGAGCCCACCGCGGGCCGTCTCGTGCGCCTGCGCGCCCGGCTCTCCCGCTCCCAGAACGCGCTCGGCAAGGGCCTGCTCGCCCTGCTCTCGCGCGAGCACCTGGACGACGAGACCTGGGAGGAGATCGAGGACACCCTGCTCACCGCGGACGTCGGTGTGCAGCCCACGCAGGAACTGGTCGACCGGCTCCGCGAGCGGGTCAAGGTGCTCGGCACCCGCACGCCCGACGAACTGCGGGCCCTGCTGCGCGAGGAACTGCTGACGCTGGTCGGCGCGGACCTGGACCGGGCGGTGAGGACCGAGCCGGAGACCGGGAAGCCGGGCGTCGTGATGGTGGTCGGGGTGAACGGCACCGGCAAGACCACGACCACCGGCAAGCTCGCCCGGGTCCTGGTGGCCGACGGGCAGAGCGTGGTCCTCGGCGCCGCCGACACCTTCCGGGCCGCCGCCGCCGATCAGCTCCAGACCTGGGGCGAGCGGGTGGGCGCCCACACCGTGCGCGGGCCGGAGGGCGGCGACCCCGCCTCCGTGGCCTTCGACGCGGTCAAAGAGGGCAAGGAGATGGGGGCCGACGTCGTCCTCATCGACACCGCCGGGCGACTGCACACGAAGACCGGCCTCATGGACGAGCTGAGCAAGGTCAAGCGGGTCGTGGAGAAGCAGGCACCGCTGGACGAGGTGCTCCTCGTCCTCGACGCCACGACCGGGCAGAACGGTCTGGTCCAGGCCCGTGTCTTCGCCGAGGTCGTCGACATCACCGGCATCGTCCTCACCAAGCTCGACGGCACCGCCAAGGGCGGCATCGTCGTCGCCGTCCAACGCGAACTCGGCGTCCCGGTCAAGCTGGTCGGCCTCGGCGAGGGCGCGGACGACCTGGCCCCCTTCGAGCCGGAGGCGTTCGTTGACGCCCTTATCGGGGAGTGACGTCGGCGCTACGGGTCGCAGAATCTCGTACGTGGACGCGGAAGCGCCCGTTTCCCCGGAAAGTCGTGGGGGGACGGGCGCTTTTCGGTGTCCTGGGGAGGCGGGCGTTGGTGGGGTCCTGGGCGGCGGTGACGGGCGCCCGGGCTTTCGGTGGCTCGGGGCGGTGATGGCGGGGGCCGGGCTCGTTGGGGTTGGGGCTGCGACGACCGGGCCTTAGGCGCCCGGGGCGGGGGATACGTGGCGGGAGGCGCCGGGGGGTCGTCGGCCTGGTGGGAGGCGCCGGGGCGGGCGGCCCAAGGCGGGCAGCCGCCCGTGTACGCGGACCCGCGCCCGGCGGGTGGTGCGGGCCTGTGGCGGTAGGCGCTGAGGCGGATGGCTCGCGGCGGACGCGGTACCCGCGCTCGACCCGGAGGTCTGTGAGTTGCCGTACACGGGAGGCGCCCACGCGCACGCGGACCTCGGGCAGGCGCGGGGGATCTGAGGCGGGAGGCGCCAGGGCGGGTGGCTTTACGGCGGCGGGAGGCGCCCTGCGCCGGCGGACCTGCGGTGGCGGGCGGTCGGCGCGGGGGAACCCGGGGCGGGGCCGTCGGGTAGGGCGGCCCGAGGTGAGCGCCGCCGCCGCGGCCGGGCGGCCCTGACCGACCCACCGGGGGGAGGCTGACCCACCTCCGGAGGTGGACCCACCCCGGGAGCGGACCCACCCTCGGACACCCGGCCCCACCCCGGACACCGGGCCCCAAAAGACCGGGCCCCCGGGACACCCGGCACCCGGGACACTCCGCCCCGGGACACCCACCCCCCAGCAGCCCTCCAGCAGTCCCCCAGCAGTCCCTCAGCCCCGTGACCGATGGGCCACGTACGCCAACGTCCCCAGGAGGAGTCGGGCCGTCGGGGGCTTGGTCGCGGTGTCGAGTTCGGGGGGGCGCAGCCACTGGACGGGGCCGCGGCCCGCGTGGTCGGAGGGTGGGGCGGTGAGGTGGCTGCCGCGGCCCAGGGCGCGCAGGTCGAGACGGGGGTCGTCCCAGCCCATGCGGTAGAGCAGGGTCGGCAGTTCGGCGGCGGCGCCGGGGGCGACGAAGAAGTGGGCGCGGCCGTCGGGGGTGACGGCGACCGGGCCGAGGGGCAGGCCCATGCGCTCCAGACGGACCACCGCGCGGCGGCCGACCGGCTCCGCCACCTCCAGGACGTCGAACGCCCGGCCGACCGGCAGCAGCACCGCGGCGCCCGGGAACCGCCCCCACGCCTCGGTCACCTCGTCCAGCGTCGCCCCGGCCGGGACCTCGGGCGCGAACTCCAGGGGATGGGCCCCCGGCGCGCGGCAGTCGGAACGGCCGCAGGAGCACACGCCCCCGGCGGCCCGGGCGCCCGGCACCACGGCCCAGCCCCACAGTCCGGTGTACTCGGCGACGGCGGTGCAGTCCGAGTCCCGGCCGCGGCGGCGCGCGCCGGACCGGATGTCGCGAATGCTCCGGCCGGTGCCGATCGTGAAGCCCATGCCTCCTCCAACGCTCCCCACATACCAGGGGTTACGAGACGAACGCGGAACGTGACCACTCATGGTTCCCGCTTCCCGCTGCCGCGCGATCCAGACAGCGGATTGAAGCGCGATGGGTGGTGCGCCCGAGGTCGCGCGCCCTTTTGTGCATCGCTCCCCCCGTTCGCGCCTGTCGAATGTCAAGTGAATCGTCTGCGGGTGACGCTCAGTTCATTCGAAGGGGTGGCGAATGGTGGCGTTTCCGGGGTCGCCATGGCCGGGCGGGTGATCGTAGGATTACTTTGAGTGCACGGTGGCCGCAGGCACATGCACCTCTGGGTATGCCGGAGGCAAGCCGCTCTTTCGTTCGAAGGGTGACAACTGCCGGACGGGCGGCCATGTTGACGGGCAATCTGATAGGGCTTGACGCACCGGGCGGCAGGCGGTCGGAGGAAATGGGGGCGTCCCAGTGGGCGGCAACGGCGCAGGCGGGGCGAACGCCGAGAAGCGTCCCAACGAGCTGCTGAACTCATGGTTCGTACGCAGCGGTTGGTCGAAGGGCGAGCTGGCGCGCCAGGTCAACCGCCGGGCCCGCGAGCTGGGCGCCAACCACATCTCCACCGACACCTCCCGGGTGCGCCGCTGGCTGGACGGCGAGAACCCGCGCGAGCCGATCCCCAGGATCCTGTCCGAGCTGTTCTCCGAGCGGTTCGGCTGTGTCGTCTCCATCGAGGACCTCAGCCTGCGCACCGCCCGGCAGGCCCCCTCCGTCGCGGGCGTCGACCTGCCCTGGACGGCCCCGCAGACCATCGCCCTGCTCGGTGAGTACTCCCGCAGCGACCTGATGCTCGCCCGGCGCGGCTTCCTCGGCACCTCGCTCGCGCTGTCCGCCGGACCCGCCCTCATCGAGCCCATGCAGCGCTGGCTCGTCCCCACCACCCAGCCCACCGCGCCCGCCACCGAGCCGACCGCCGCCGACCGCAGCCGCCACCGGCTCTCCCAGCCCGAGCTGGAGCTGCTGGAGTCCACCACGGTCATGTTCCGCCGCTGGGACGCCCAGTGCGGCGGCGGCCTGCGCCGCAAAGCCGTCGTCGGCCAGCTCCACGAGGTCACCGACCTGCTCCAGGAACCCCAGCCCGACGCCACCACCAAACGCCTGTTCCGGGTCGCCTCCGAACTGGCCGAGCTGGCCGGCTGGATGAGCTACGACGTGGGGCTCCAGCCCACCGCCCAGAAGTACTTCGTGCTCGCCCTGCACGCCGCGAAGGAAGCCGGCGACCGCCCCCTCGGCTCGTACGTCCTGTCCAGCATGAGCCGTCAGATGATCCACCTCGGGCGCCCCGAGGACGCGTTGGAGCTGATCCATCTCGCGCAGTACGGCAGCCGGGACTGCGCGAGCCCGCGCACCCAGTCCATGCTGTATGCGATGGAGGCCCGCGCCTACGCCAACATGGGCCAGCCCGGCAAGTGCAAACGGGCGGTCCGGATGGCCGAGGACACCTTCTCCGACGCCGACGACTGGGACGAGCCGGACCCCGACTGGATCCGCTTCTTCTCCGAGGCCGAACTGCACGGCGAGAACTCCCACTCCTTCCGCGACCTGGCCTATGTCGCCGGCCGCAGCCCGGCCTACGCCTCGCTGGCGGAACCCCTGATGGAGCGCGCCGTCGACCTGTTCTCCCAGGACGACGAGCACCAGCGGTCGTACGCGCTCAATCTCATCGGCATGGCCACCGTCCAGCTGCTGCGCCGAGAGCCCGAGCAGAGCACGGTCTACGCCGAGCGCGCCATGCACGTAGCCAAGAAGGTGCGCTCCGAGCGCGTCAGCACCCGTATCCGCAAGACCGTCGACACCGCCGCCCGTGAGTACGGCGATCTGGCCGAGGTCGTCGATCTCACCGCCAAGCTCGCCGTGGAGCTGCCGGAGGCCGCCGAGGCGGTCTGACCAGCGCGGGCAGCGGCCCGCGCGCCCCCTGCCCCGGCCGCGGCCGGCCCTCCCGAACAGCCCGACTCGGCTCCCCCGCCGCCAGGTCATCGGAAGGCCGCCCGCGGCCGGCTTCGTGTGCCCGTGCAACCGTCCGCCCGCACTCCCGGGGCACTCCCAGGGCCCTTCCGGAGCCCATCCGGGGCCCTTCCAGGGGTATGCGGGAGGCCGCGCCGCCGTATCCACGGCCGTGCCCCGGCGGCGTCCGCGGCGGCCCCCGGGACCACCCCCGCGACCCAGTCCGGAGCGACGTCAAGGACGGCGTCCGCCGAAGGTTGCGCCACGATAACGATCACCCCGGCACGCAGCCGCCAATTCATCGAGGCGTAACACGCGTGGTGCCTTCGTCACCCCCGCGAAACAACCAGGGGCGTCCACCGAAACCGCGCTGCGCCAATCTCTTGGCCCATCGACCGGCCCACCCCCCTTCATCCCGCTCAGGCTTCGCCCGCACGGGGCCGTATCCAACGACGAGGAGACGCCGATGGCATCAGCCATCACGCTCGCGGCGACCGCACCCACGCTGTCGTCCGCCAACACGGGCTTCATGCTCATCTGTTCCGCCCTGGTGATGCTCATGACACCGGGCTTGGCCTTCTTCTACGGAGGCATGGTCCGCGTCAAGAGCACCCTGAACATGCTGATGATGAGCTTCATCAGCCTCGGGATCGTCACCATCCTGTGGGTGCTGTACGGCTTCTCCATGGCCTTCGGCACGGACTCCGGCGGCATCATCGGCTGGTCCTCGGACTATGTGGGTCTCACCGGCGTCGGCATCGGTGACCTGTGGGACGGCTACACCATCCCCATCTACGTCTTCGCCGTCTTCCAGCTCATGTTCGCGATCATCACGCCCGCCCTGATCAGCGGCGCCCTCGCGGACCGGGTCAAGTTCAGCGCCTGGGCGCTGTTCATCACCCTGTGGGCCACGATCGTGTACTTCCCGGTCGCGCACTGGGTGTGGGGCGCGGGCGGCTGGGCCTTCGAACTCGGAGTGATCGACTTCGCGGGCGGTACGGCCGTCCACATCAACGCCGGTGCCGCCGCCCTCGGCGTGATCCTGGTCATCGGCAAGCGCATCGGCTTCAAGAAGGACCCGATGCGCCCGCACAGCCTCCCGCTGGTCATGCTCGGCTCCGGTCTGCTGTGGTTCGGCTGGTTCGGCTTCAACGCCGGCTCCTGGCTCGGCAACGACGACGGCGTCGGCGCGCTGATGTTCATCAACACCCAGATCGCCACCGCCGCCGCCATGCTGGCCTGGCTGATCTACGAGAAGATCCGCCACGGCGCCTTCACCACGCTGGGCGCCGCCTCCGGCGCGGTCGCGGGCCTGGTCGCCATCACCCCGGCCGGTGGCGCGGTCGACCCGCTGGGCGCCATCGCGGTCGGCGCCATCGCCGGTCTGCTGTGCGCCATGGCCGTCGGCCTGAAGTACAAGTTCGGCTACGACGACTCGCTCGACGTCATCGGGGTCCACCTCGTCGGCGGTGTCGCCGGTTCCCTGCTCATCGGGTTCTTCGCCAGCGGCAAGGGCCAGTCCGATGTCGCGGGCCTGTTCTACGGCGGTGGCCTCGACCAGTTCTGGAAGCAGTGCGCCGGTGTCTTCGCGGTCCTGGCCTACTCCCTGGTGGTCTCCGCGATCCTCGCCTTCGTCCTGGACAAGACGATCGGCATGCGGGTGAGCGAGGATGACGAGATCGCGGGCATCGACCAGGCCGAACACGCCGAGACCGCGTACGACTTCAGCGGCGCCGGCGGCGGGTCCGCCCGTACCGCGTCCGTGCCCGCCGCGCCCGCGCAGCCCGCATCCAAGAAGGTGGACGCATGAAGCTCATCACCGCAGTCGTCAAGCCGCACCGGCTGGACGAGATCAAGGAGGCCCTCCAGGCGTTCGGTGTGCACGGTCTGACCGTCACCGAGGCCAGCGGCTACGGCCGTCAGCGCGGCCACACCGAGGTCTACCGCGGCGCCGAGTACACCGTCGACCTGGTGCCCAAGATCAGGATCGAGGTGCTGGCCGAGGACGATGACGCCGAACAGCTCATCGACGTCATCGTCAAGGCCGCCCGTACCGGCAAGATCGGCGACGGGAAGGTCTGGTCGCTCCCCGTCGAGACGGCCGTCCGGGTCCGCACCGGCGAGCGCGGGCCGGACGCGCTCTGACCGGACGAGACGCGCCCCGAACCGGACGGGGCGCGCTCTGACAGAAAGAACAGGAGTCGCCGGGTGACGAGTACGGATGTACGGCAGGAAGCAGAGGACTCGGGACCCGGCGGCTACGCGGCGGCCCGGCTGCACCTCCTCACCGAGGGGGCGCGGTCCGGGCCGCCGCGCCGTTCCGCCCTCTCCGCACTGACCGACGAATGGCTCGCGGGCCTGTTCGGGCCGGCCGCCGGAGCCCTGCGCGGGGTGGCCCTGATCGCCGTCGGCGGCTACGGGCGCGGCGAACTGTCCCCGAGATCCGACCTCGACCTGGTGCTGCTGCACGACGGCGCCGACTCCGGCGCCGTCGCCGCCCTGGCCGACCGGCTCTGGTACCCGGTGTGGGACCTGGGCATCGCCCTCGACCACTCCGTGCGCACCCCGGCGGAGGCCCGAAAGACCGCCACCGAGGACCTCAAGGTCCAGCTCGGCCTGCTGGACGCCCGCCACCTCGCCGGCGACCTGGGCCTGACCGCCGCCCTGCGCACGACCGTCCTCGCCGACTGGCGCAACCAGGCACCCAAGCGGCTGCCCGAACTCCAGGAGCTGTGCGCCGAGCGCGCCGCACGCCAGGGCGAACTGCAATACCTGCTGGAGCCCGACCTCAAGGAGGCCCGCGGCGGACTGCGCGACGCCACCGCCCTGCGGGCCGTCGCCGCGTCCTGGCTGGCCGACGCCCCGCGCGAGGGCCTGGACGACGCCCGGCGCAGGCTGCTCGACGTCCGTGACGCCCTGCACCTGGCCACCGGCCGGGCCACCGACCGGCTCGCCCTCCAGGAGCAGGACCAGGTGGCCGCCGAACTGGGCCTGCTCGACGCCGACACCCTGCTGCGGCAGGTGTACGAGGCGGCCCGGGTCATCTCGTACGCCAGCGATGTGACCTGGCGGGAAGTGGGGCGGGTGCTGCGGTCGCGGGCGGTGCGGCCCCGGCTGCGCGCGCTGCTGGGGGGCGCGAAACCTCTCACCGAGCGCTCCCCGCTCGCCGAAGGGGTCGTGGAGCAGGACGGCGAGGTGGTCCTCGCGCGCGCCGCACGCCCCGAGCGCGACCCCGTACTCCCGCTGCGCGCCGCAGCCGCCGCCGCCCAGGCCGGTCTCCCGCTCTCCCTGCACGCCGTACGGCGCATGGCGGGCACCGCGCGCCCCCTGCCCACGCCCTGGCCCGCCGAGGCCCGTGAGCAGCTCGTCACCCTGCTCGGCTCCGGCCGGCCCACCGTCGACGTGTGGGAAGCCCTGGAGGCCGAGGGACTGATCACCCGGCTGCTGCCCGACTGGGAGCGGGTGCGCTGCCGCCCGCAGCGCAACGCCGTGCACATCTGGACCGTCGACCGGCATCTCATCGAGACCGCCGTGCGCGCCTCCGAGTTCGCCCGCCGGGTCAGCCGCCCCGACCTGCTGCTGGTCGCCGCCCTGCTCCACGACATCGGCAAGGGCTGGCCCGGCGACCACTCGGTGGCCGGCGAGATCATCGCCAAGGACGTCGCCGCCCGCATCGGCTTCGACCGCGAGGACGTCACCGTACTGGCCACCCTCGTACGGCATCATCTGCTGCTCATCGACACCGCGACCCGGCGTGACCTGGAGGACCCGGCCACCGTGCGGGGCGTCGCCGAGGCCGTCGGCTCGCACGGCACGCTGGAGCTGCTGCACGCGCTCACCGAGGCCGACGCCCTCGCCACCGGCCCGGCCGCCTGGTCGTCCTGGCGCGGGTCACTGGTCGCCGACCTGGTCAAACGGGTCGCCGCGGTGCTCGCCGGGGATGTGCCCGAGGACCCGGAGGCCGCCGCGCCGACGGCCGAACAGGAACGGCTCGCGATCGAATCGCTGGCCACCGGCGGGCCCGTCCTCACCCTGCGCGCCCAGACCGAGCCGCCGACCGAGGAAGGGCTGTCCGAGGACCCGGAGCCGCTGGGCGTGGAACTGGTGATCGCCGTCCCCGAACAGCCCGGCGTGCTGCCCGCCGTCGCCGGGGTCCTCGCCATGCACCGGCTGACCGTCCGCGCGGCGGAACTGCGCACCCTGGACCTGCCGGACGGCGTCGAGGGCTCCGTGCTGCTGCTGAACTGGCGGGTCGCCGCCCAGTTCGGCTCGCTGCCGCAGGCCGCCCGGCTCCGCGCCGACCTGGTCCGCGCCCTGGACGGCTCGCTGGACATCGCGGGCCGCCTGGCCGAGCGGGACGCCGCCTATCCGAGGCGCCGGGGGGTGATCGCGCCCCCGGCGCGTGTGACGGTCGCCCCCACCGCGTCCCGGCACGCCACGGTGATCGAGGTCCGCTCCCAGGACGCCCCCGGCCTGCTGTTCCGGATCGGCTCGGCGCTGGAGAAGGCGGGCCTGAGGGTGCGCAGCGCGCATGTCTCGACCCTGGGTTCGAACGCCGTGGACGCCTTCTATGTGACATCCGGTGCCGGGGTGCCGCTGCCGGGGCCGGAGGCGACATCGGTGGCGAGGGCACTGGAGGAGACCTTGCGGGCATGACGCCGGGTCGGGACGACCGTGCCGCCTTCTCGCCCTCCCGGGATACTCTGGAGGGCGATTCCCCCGCCAGCCCCCGACCGCGAGGACCGACGCCGCCGTGTTCGATACGCTCTCCGATCGCCTCTCAGCCACTTTCAAGTCCCTCAGGGGCAAGGGGCGCCTGAGCGAGGCGGATATCGACGCCACGGCCCGCGAGATCCGCATCGCGCTGCTGGAAGCCGATGTCGCCCTCCCTGTCGTCCGCACGTTCGTCAAGAACATCAAGGAGCGGGCGCTCGGCTCCGAGGTCTCCAAGGCGCTCAACCCCGGCCAGCAGGTCCTCAAGATCGTCAATGAGGAACTGGTCACGATCCTCGGCGGCGAGACCCGTCGGCTCCGCTTCGCCAAGCAGCCGCCGACCGTCATCATGCTGGCCGGTCTCCAGGGCGCCGGTAAGACCACGCTGGCGGGCAAGCTCGGCAAGTGGCTCAAGGAGCAGGGGCACTCGCCGCTGCTGGTCGCCTGTGACCTCCAGCGGCCCAACGCCGTCAACCAGCTCAGCGTCGTCGCCGAGCGCGCGGGCGTCGCCGTGTACGCGCCCGAGCCGGGCAACGGCGTCGGCGACCCGGTGAAGGTCGCCAAGGACTCCATCGACTACGCCAAGAGCCGGGTCCACGACCTCGTGATCGTGGACACCGCCGGCCGGCTCGGCATCGACCAGGAGATGATGCAGCAGGCCGCGGACATCCGCGACGCCGTCTCCCCGGACGAGATCCTGTTCGTCGTCGACGCCATGATCGGCCAGGACGCCGTCAACACCGCCGAGTCGTTCCGCGACGGCGTCGGCTTCGACGGCGTGGTGCTCTCCAAGCTCGACGGTGACGCCCGCGGTGGCGCGGCGCTGTCGATCCGGCAGATCACCGGCAAGCCGATCATGTTCGCGTCCAACGGCGAGAAGCTCGACGACTTCGACGCCTTCCACCCGGACCGGATGGCCTCCCGCATCCTCGACATGGGTGACCTGCTCACCCTGATCGAGCAGGCGGAGAAGACGTTCGACCAGGCCGAAGCCCAGAAGATGGCCGAGAAACTGGCCTCCAAGAAGGGCCAGGACTTCACCCTCGATGACTTCCTGGCCCAGATGGAGCAGGTCAGGAAGATGGGCTCCATCTCCAAGCTGCTCGGCATGCTGCCCGGCATGGGCCAGATCAAGGACCAGATCAACAACCTGGACGAGCGGGACGTCGACCGCACCGCCGCCATCATCAAGTCGATGACCCCGGGCGAGCGCCAGGAACCGACGATCATCAACGGCTCGCGCCGGGCGCGGATCGCCAAGGGTTCCGGCGTCGAGGTCAGCGCCGTGAAGAACCTGGTGGAGCGGTTCTTCGAGGCCCGCAAGATGATGAGCCGCATGGCCCAGGGCGGCGGGATGCCCGGGATGCCGGGAGTGCCGGGCATGGGTGGCGGTCCGGGCCGCGCCAAGAAGAAGCAGAAGCAGGCCAAGGGCAAGCAGCGCTCCGGCAACCCGATGAAGCGCAAGCAGCAGGAGCAGGAGGCCGCCGCCCGCCGCGAGGCCGCCGCCCAGGCCGGGGGCGCCTTCGGACTGCCGGGCCAGCAGGCGGCGGGGCAGGACTTCGAGCTGCCGGACGAGTTCAAGAAGTTCATGGGCTGACGGGCCTGCGGTCCCGGTCGTTTCGCGGTCGTCCGCGTCCGCGTCCGCGTCCGCGTCCGCGTCCGCGTCTGCTGTCGGCGCCCGTCGCCGACGGCGGTGGCCCACGCCTGTTGCACGCCCGCTGTG
>NZ_JBHYUG010000089.1:0-34608 GCF_042749375.1 Streptomyces sp. NPDC059477
GCCGACCCCCACGCCGGGCGGCAACAGAACGCCGGCCGCCTACTGCCGCACCCCCCACCCCCGCTCCCGCAGCGCCGCAGCCAGCACCGGCACCGCCTTCGGCTCCACCATCAACTGCACCAGCCCCGCCTGCTGCCCCGTCGCGTGCTCGATCCGTACGTCCTCGATGTTGACCCCGACCAGCCCCGCGTCCGCGAAGATCCGGGCCAGCTGCCCCGGCTGGTCGTCGATGAACACCGCGACAACCTCGTACACCCGCGGAGCGGACCCGTGCTTGCCGGGGACCCGCACCTGCCCGGCGTTCCCGCGCCGCAGCACGTCCTGGATGCCGTCGACGCCCTCGCGCCACTTGGCCTCGTCGGCGGACTGGAGGGCCCGCAGTGCCTGGACGGTCTCGTCGAGGTCGGCGGAGACGTCGGTGAGCAGGTCGGCGACCGGCCCGGGGTTGGCGGAGAGGATGTCGATCCACATCGCGGGGTCGGAACCGGCGATCCGGGTCACATCGCGGATGCCCTGCCCGCACAGCCGTACGGCCGTCTCCTCGGCGTGTTCCAGGCGCGCGGCGACCATGCTGGAGACGAGGTGGGGCATGTGGGACACGAGGGCGACGGCCCGGTCATGGGCGTCGGCGTCCATGACGACCGGGACGGCGGCGCAGTGCGAGACCAGTTCCAGGGCGAGGTTCAGCACCTCGGTGTCGGTGTCCCGGGTCGGGGTGAGCACCCAGGGGCGGCCCTCGAAGAGGTCGGCGCTGGCCGCCAGCGGCCCGGACCGCTCGCGGCCGGACATGGGGTGCGTGCCGATGTACGCGGTGAGGTCGAGGCCCTGCGCCTCCAGCTCCCGGCGCGGCCCGCCCTTGACGCTGGCCACGTCGAGGTAGCCGCGGGCGGCACCACGCCGCATGGCGTCGCCGAGCACGGCGGCCACATGGGCGGGCGGCGCGGCGACGACGGCGAGGTCGACGGGCCCCTCGGGCGGGCTGTCGGTCCCGGCGCCGAGCGCGGCGGCCGTCCGGACGTGCTCGGGGTCGTGGTCGGCGAGATGGACGGTGACACCGCGCCGTACCAGGGCCAGGGCGACGGAGGTGCCGATCAGGCCGGTGCCGATCACGAGTGCGGTTCTCACTGGGCGTGTCCTTGGGGGAGGGCGGCTGGGACGCCCGCAGAGCCTAGTCAGCCCGCAGCCCGCAAACCACCGATGCGCGGCACCCGCTCCCCGAGACGACCCGGACCACCGGAACAATCGAGGCGACCGGGACGACCGGGACGACCAAGCCGACCACCGAACAGGCACCGCGCACAGCGCCGGCTCACACCCGCTGTTGCTTGATGATGTCCTCCAGCGAGGCCTGCGGGACCTGGCCCTCGGGGGTGAGCTTGTCGACGGCCTGGGGCAGCACCGAGGCAAGCTGGTCGGCCGCCTTGTCGGGGCTGACGCCCGCTTCCTCGGCGACCTTGCCGAGGGTGTCGTCGGGCAGCGCCTCGCGGACCTGGGCGCCGGTCACGGGCTGGTTCTGGCCGTGGCCCACCCAGGACTGCGCCTGGTCGACCAGTCCGGACTTCTTCAGCATGTCGAGCAGCCCGCCCAGCGGATTCGCGCTGCCGCCCGCGCCGCCGCCAGCCACGCCGGTGGCGGCCCCGGCACTCGTACCGCCCTTGGACATCAGCGCACCGAGCAGCGCACCGAGAACATTGACCGCGCCACCACTGCCACCGGCCCCACCACTCGCACCGGTCGCACCACCCCCACCACCACCGCCGCTCTGCTGCCCGCCGCCACCGAGAAGACTGCCGAGCAGACTGCCGAGATCGTTACCCGCCATGATCGCGCCTTTCGAGAGTGCGGCCGGGCGCCGGCTGCGGGCCCGGCCCGCCTCTGCCAATGTCACGCGCACGGTCGGGCTCCGCTACTCGGCGGGCGCCCGGCTCCGAACACCCCAGGTCAGCGCGGGGGCCGCCTCAGGCGTCCCAGAGCGCCCCGAGCGTCACCAGTTCCCCCCGGTACTCGATCCGGTCCGCCCACGGCCGGGGCCACGCCTCGGCCCCGAGATACGCGCCGGCGAAGGCGCCGGTCAGCGCGGCGATCGAGTCGGAGTCGCCGGAGGTGCAGGCGGCCCGGCGCAGCGCGGTGAGCGGCTCGTCCACGAGAAGCAGGAAGCACAGCAGCCCGGTGGCCAGCGCCTCCTCGGCGATCCAGCCCTCCCCGGTGGCCAGACACGGGTCGGTCTCCGGCGACACGGTCCGTACGGCGCCCTGGAGCCGCTCCAGCACCGCCAGGCACTCGTCCCAGCCGCGCCCGATGAAGTGTTCGGGCGTGGGGTCCTGACTCCGCGTCCACAGATCGCCGAGCCAGCGCTCGTGGTACCGGCCGCGGTTGTCGTAGGCGTACGACCGCAGCAGCCCGACGAGTCCGGTCGGCTCGGCGCCCTGGGCGAGCAGCCGGACGGCGTGCGCGGTGAGGTCGGACGCGGCGAGCGCCGTGGGATGGCCGTGGGTGAGGGCGGCCTGCAACTGGGCGGCCCCGGCCCGCTGTTCATCGCTCAGACCGGGTATCAGCCCGACCGGCGCGACCCGCATGTTGGCGCCGCAGCCCTTGGAATGGAGCTGGCTCGCGTCCTGCCAGGGCAGCGCCTCGTCCTCCAGCAGTGCGCAGGCGGTCAGGCAGGTGCGGCCGGGGGCCCGGTTGTTGTCCGGCGAGCGGTTCCAGGCGACGAACTCCTGCCGCAGCGGCCCCACCAGCCCCTGCGGCCCGAGCACGCCCCGGTCCATGGCCGTGCGGATCGCCCGGCCGACGGCCAGGGTCATCTGGGTGTCGTCGGTGACGTACGCCTGCCGGGGCAGCTCCATCTCCCGCCAGGGCCCGCACTTGGCGAGGATCGACGGCACGTCGTTGAACTCGGTGGGGAAGCCCAGCGCGTCCCCGAGGGCGAGGCCGAGCAGGGATCCGGTGGCGGCGCGCTTGCGGACGGTGCTCGCGGCCGGGGCCGAGGGCGTGGTCGGGGTCATGCGGGGGTTCCTTCCCGGGGCGGTCGCAGCAGGGGCGGGTGGAGGGTGGTGGCGGGGCCCGCGCGGTAGAGGGCCGCCGGTTTGCCGCGTCCGCCGGTCAGCCGGGCGGCGCCGGGGACGGGGGCGACGAAGCCGGGCGTGGCGAGCACCTTGCGCCGGAAGTTGGGCCGGTCCAGCGGGGTGCCCCAGACGCTCTCGTAGACCCGCTGAAGCTCTCCGAGGGTGAACTCGGGCGGGCAGAAGGCGGTCGCGAGGCAGGTGTACTCCAGTTTGGCGCCGACGCGTTCATGGGCGTCCGCGAGGATCCGGTCGTGGTCGAAGGCGAGCGGCCCGGCATCGGCGTACGGCACCCAGCGGGCCTGCGCCGCGTCGCCGCCCCCGTGCGGTTCGGGGGGTTCGGGCAGCAGCGCGGCGAAGGCGACCGACACCACCCGCATGCGCGGGTCGCGGCCGGGCTCGCTGTAGGTCCGCAGCTGCTCCAGATGCAGCCCGGAGACATCGGCCAGCCCGGTCTCCTCGGCCAGTTCCCGCCGCGCCGCCGCCTCGGCGGACTCCCGCGGCAGCACGAACCCGCCCGGCAGCGCCCAGCACCCGGCGTACGGCTCCTGCCCCCGCTCGACGAGCAGCACCCTCAGCCCGTCCGCGCGCAGCGTGAGCACGGCGAGATCGACGGTGACGGCGAAGGGCTCGAAGGCGTACTTGTCGTACCCACCAGTCATGGCCACGCCACCCGCCCCCCGTCCACACCACCGACCGGCATCCGCACGACCACCCCTCACGAGTCACCACGACCATTAAGAGTCACTACGACTATAAGGACCCCGGCACGGCCACGCCACCCCCCGCCGCCCTCGGCCCGGCCGAGCCCGCCGACGCCGACACCACCAGCGGCCCGGCGAACCGCACCACCCCGGCCCGATCCGGGCAGGCCACCACCTGACCGCCGCCCGACAACAGCCCGGCCCCGGCGACACCGGCACGCCGCCCACCGCCACCGCCACCGCCACCGACGGTTCAGCCCACCCCGTCCCTCCCTCCCCTCCCGCCTCAGCCGCCCCCTCTCCCCCTCACCCCACCTCACGCCCCAAGAACGCCAGCAACCGCTCATCCGCCCCCGCCGAAGCCGACACGGCCAGCGGCCCGGCGAACCGCACCCCCCGATCCGCCTCGGCCACCACCCGCCGGGCGACCGGCAGCAGCTCCGCCGCCAGCGGCACCGGCAGCGGCCGTACGCGTCCGCACGCCTGGGCCACGTCCCACCCGTGCACGGCGATCTCGACCGCGCCGACCGCGACCATCACCCTCGACTCCAACGGCCGCGTCCCGATCCGCACCCGCTGCGGCGCCCCCGCCGCCCACGCGCCGAGCACCGCGCACGCCCGCCGCCGGAACCCGCACGCGGCGGCCTCCGGCGCTCCGGGGAACGGTCCGATCACCCCGCCCGTCAGCCCCTCGTACAGCGCGTCCAGCGCGTCGTCGAGATGCCCCAGCAGCTCGCCGAGGTCCCACCCGGCGCACGGTGTGCCCCGCCCCAGACTCGCGCTCTCCACCCCGGCCACGCTCCCCAGCGCGTACGCCAGCGACCGCTCCAGCAGTTCCCCAGGATCCGTCTCGGTCCTCGTCCCAGCCATCCGGCACTCCCTCCGTCACCGTTACAGACCGGCCGGAAGGCCAAAAGGAATCGGCCGGCCCCGGAAAATCCCCGGGACCGGCCACCGTACGCACGTACGTGTGCGCGCATGCACGCACAGAGACATTGTCTACAGATCGACCTCGTTCATCAGCATCCCGACCTCCGTGTTGGACAGGCGCCGCAGCCAGCCCGACTTCTGGTCGCCCAGGGTGATCGGGCCGAAGGAGACCCGGACCAGCTTGTCGACCGGGAAGCCCGCCTCGGCGAGCATCCGCCGCACGATGTGCTTGCGGCCCTCGTGGAGGGTGACCTCCACCAGGTAGTTCTTGCCGGTCTGCTCGACGACCCGGAAGTGGTCCGCGCGCGCGTACCCGTCCTCCAGCTGGATGCCGTCCTTCAGCTGCTTGCCCAGGTCGCGCGGGATCGGGCCGACGATGTGCGCCAGGTAGGTCTTCTTGACGCCGTACTTGGGATGGGTCAGCCGGTGCGCCAGCTCACCGTGGTTGGTGAGCAGGATGACGCCCTCGGTCTCGGTGTCCAGCCGCCCGACGTGGAAGAGCCGGGTCTCGCGGTTGGTGACGTAGTCCCCGAGACACTGCCGCCCCTCGGGGTCCTCCATCGTGGAGACGACCCCGGCGGGCTTGTTCAGCGAGAAGAACTGGTACGACTGCGTGGCCACGGTCAGCCCGTCGACCTTGACCTCGTCCTTCTCCGGGTCGACCCGCTTGCCCTGCTCGGTGACGATCTCGCCGTTGACCTCGACCCTGGCCTGCTCGATCAGCTCCTCGCAGGAGCGCCGCGAGCCGTACCCGGCGCGCGCGAGCACCTTCTGGAGCCGCTCGCCCTCCTGCTCGGCGCCCGGGAAGGTCCGGGGCGGCTTGACCTCCTTCCCGGCCTTGGCCGCGTACCGCTCCCGGTTGCGCTCCTCGGCCCGCATCTCGTACTCACGGGAGCTGCCGGGGGCGGTCCGGCCGCGCTGGGGCTGCGCCGCCTTCTTCGGCCCGCCCTTGGCCCCGCCGCGCGCGCTGCCGCCACGCCCCGTCCTCGGGCCGTCCTGCGTGGCCCCGGGGCCCACGTCGTAGCGGCGCTCCTCGGGCCGGGGCTTGCTGGGGCGGCCCTGACCCTGGCCCTGCCCCTGCTTCTGGTCCCTGCTGTTCCCGGCGCCGCGGGGGTTACCGCGCCCGCCGCTCTTACCGCTGCCGCTACCACTGCTTCGCATCAAAGGTTCCGTCTAGTCGTCCGCGTCGTCTGGGCCCGGAGCATCGGGTGCGTCCGGGTCGAACGACGGCACCCCTTCCAGTGTCTCCGCCTCGATCGCCTCCGCCTCGGGGAGGAAGGGCGCGAGTTCCGGCAGCTCGTCCAGGCCGCGCAGGCCCATCCGCTCCAGGAAGTAGTTCGTCGTCGTGTACAGGATCGCACCTGTTTCGGGTTCCGTGCCCGCCTCCCCGATCAGCCCGCGCTGAAGCAGGGTGCGCATGACCCCGTCACAGTTCACTCCGCGCACCGCCGAGACCCTTCCGCGGCTGACCGGCTGGCGGTAGGCGACCACCGCGAGGGTCTCCAGCGCGGCCTGGGTGAGCCGGGCGTGCTGCCCGTCCAGGACGAAGCCCTCGACGGCCGCCGCGTACTCGGGCCGGGTGTAGTACCGCCAGCCGCCCGCGATCAGCCGCAGCTCGAACCCCCTGCCCTGCGCCGCGTACTCATCGGCCAGCTCCCGCAGCGCGTCGGCGATCCGGCGCCGGGGCCGCTGGAGGATCTTCGCGAGATGCTCCTCGGTCGCGGGCTCGTCCACGACCATGAGCACGGCTTCCAGGGCGGGCTTGAGTTCCAGGTCGGCGACGCCGCCCGGCGCCTGTACCGGCTGCTCGCTCACGCCTTCCTCTCCTCCTCGGACGACTCCGGCGGCTCGGGCGACTTCGGCGGCTCGGGCGCCCGGTCGAACTCGTCGGTCACCAGTGGCCCGGCATCCGCCGCCCCGCCCGTCCAGCGCACCAGCAGCTCCCCGAGCGCGTCCTCCTGCTCCAGCGCCACGGCCTTCTCCCGGTACAGCTCCAGCAGGGCGAGGAACCGGGCGACGACGGTCAGTGTGTCCCCGGTGTCGGCGACCAGGTCCCGGAAGCTGGCCGCGCCCAGCTCCCGCAGCCGCGCGACCACGATCCCGGCCTGTTCCCGCACGCTCACCAGCGGCGCGTGGATGTGATCGACGTACACCTGCGGCCTCGGCCTGGGCTGCATCGCCTTCACGGCGAGCCGGGCGAACCCCTCGGCCCCGATGCTGATCACCACGTCCGGCAGCAGCGCCGCGTGCTGCGGCTCCAGTCCGACGGTACGGGGATAGCGCCGCGCCTCGGCATCGAGCCGTTCGCTGAGGATGTCGGCGACCCGCTTGTAGGCCCGGTACTGGAGCAGCCGCGCGAACAGCAGGTCCCGCGCCTCCAGCAGCGCCAGATCGGCCTCGTCCTCCACCTCGGCGGCGGGCAGCAGCCGGGCCGCCTTCAGATCGAGCAGGGTGGCCGCGACGACGAGGAACTCGGTCGTCTCGTCCAGATCCCAGTCCGCGCCCATCCCCCGGATGTACGCGATGAACTCATCGGTCACCTTCGACAGCGCGACCTCGGTGACATCCAGCTTGTGCCGGGAGATCAGCTGGAGCAGCAGATCGAAGGGCCCCTCGAAGTTGGCGAGCCGCACCTTGAAGACACTGTCCTCGGGGGTGTCACCGGGCGGAACGCCAGCGCCGGACACGGCATCAGCACCGGACACGGCGGCCTCGCCGGACACGGCCGTCTCCACGGGTTCCCCGGCCGCAACGTGCCTCTCAGCGGGCCCCTCGGCGGGTTCGGCAACGGGCGGGTCGTTCTCGTTCTCCACCCCGGCGCCGGGGTGCCCATCGTCCGGGACCGGCGAAAAGACCTCGCTCTCCGGCGGAGCCCCACCCGGCCCCCGCCCCAGCACACGCCGCCGCCCCGCGGGGCGCCCCGCGCCGGAGACAAAAGCATCGCTGGAGGTCATATCCCCCGCAGGCTAGCGCAGCCTTCCGCTACCGCCCACGCAACCGTCGTACGAGAATGCTGGCGTCGCCCCGGCTCTCCAGATCGGCCAGCACCACGGCGACCGCCTCCCGCACGATCCGCCCCCGGTCCACCGCGAGCCCGTGCTCCCCGCGCAGCACCAGCCGCGCGTGCTCCAGGTCCATCAGTTCCTCGGCGGACACATAGACGGTGATCTTCTCGTCGTGCCGCTCCCGCCCGCTGGGCCGGCGTGAGCCGCCGCCCCGTCCGCGTTTGCGCGGCGCCTCGGAGCCCTCGGCGCCCGGGGCGGCAGAACCTTCCTGCGCCCCCGCCCGGCGGCCACGCTCCCGGTCCCGCCCGCGCGCCGCGGCGTCGGAGGACTCCGCGCCCGTGGCGACGTGCTCGGCCCCGTCGCCGTCGCCGCCCTGCGCGGGCACGGACTGCGGGGCGTCCTCGGCGGCCTGCGGGTCGCTCTCCCCGGCCGGCGCCGGCACCCGGGCCTCGCCGTTGGGCCCGCGCCGCGGGGTGGACGGCTGGAGCGCCATACCCCCTGTCGTACGGAAGAGTTCGTCGGCCCCCGGCAGACTCACTCGGCGTGACACCGGGCGAGCACCTCCCTGGCGAGCTGGCGATAGGCGGCGGCGCCGACGGAGTTGGAGGCGTACGTGGTGATCGGCTCACCGGCGACCGTGGTCTCCGGGAAGCGGACCGTGCGCCCGATGACCGTGTGGTACACGTGATCGTCGAACGCCTCGACCACCCGGGCCAGCACCTCACGGCTGTGCACCGTGCGCGAGTCGTACATCGTGGCGAGGATGCCGTCCAGCTCCAGCTCCGGGTTGAGCCGCTCCTGGACCTTCTCGATGGTCTCGGTCAGCAGGGCGACACCGCGCAGCGCGAAGAACTCGCACTCCAGCGGGACGATCACCTTGTGCGCGGCGGTCAGGGCGTTCACCGTGAGCAGGCCGAGCGAGGGCTGACAGTCGATCACGACGTAGTCGTAGTCCGGCAGCAGCGGCTTCAGCGCGCGCTGGAGGGTCGACTCGCGGGCGACCTCGGAGACCAGCTGGACCTCGGCGGCGGACAGGTCGATGTTGCTGGGCAGCAGGTCCATGTTGGGGACCGCGGTCTTCAGCAGGACCTCGTCGGCGGACATGCCCCGCTCCATGAGCAGGTTGTAGACCGTCAGGTCGAGTTCCATCGGGTTGACGCCGAGACCGACGGACAGCGCGCCCTGCGGGTCGAAGTCCACGAGCAGCACCCGGCGTCCGTACTCCGCGAGCGCGGCACCCAGGTTGATGGTCGACGTGGTCTTGCCGACGCCGCCCTTCTGGTTGCACATCGCGATGATCTTCGCGGGCCCGTGGTCCGTCAGCGGGCCCGGGATCGGGAAGTACGGCAGCGGGCGCCCGGTCGGGCCGACCCGCTCACGGCGCTGACGCGCGGCGTCGGGCGCGAGCGTGGCCGCGTACTCGGGATCGGGCTCGTACTCGGCGTCCGGGTCGTAGAAGTGCCCCTGCTGCAATTCGTCGTAGTCGGCGAAGTGGTTGTGGGGCACGCCACTTCCGTCGCCGGTCATGGCGTTCACGTGATGGCCATCCATGCTCTGGTGTGCTGGCTGCGTCACCCCAGGCGTGAGGTGACTCCGGTGGGCCGCGAAGGTGCGCACCGCTACGGAGCCGACAGCCTCGAACCCCGCGGGAGCCTGACCCCGCGCAGGGCTTCCTGGTTGACCACCCCCGGGAGAAAATGTCGACTCATTCACAAGTCGTCTTACCTCCTTGGTGACCAGGAAACTTCTAGACAGGTCAGCGTGGCACCATGCCGACGGTTGGCGACTCTATGGCGTGTCGGGCGTCCGCAGCAACACAATCCGCCGGACCCGGCAGGATGTGTCGGCAATGAAACATCCCGCTGTCAAGGGCGTACGACCGTCGCACGGTGGGTTTCCCGGGGGTGCGAATCGGTTCAAGGTCGGGTCAAGGGTTACGTTCGAGGCGAGTTGACCGAGTGCGGCAAAGTGACCATACACACACCCGGCCGGACCTTGTCGTGCAAGGTCCGGCCGGGTGTGTGGCGTTGACGAACCGTGTTGACGAATCGCCTTTTGCCGGATGATGACTTGAATTCGCCGTAGGGCGGCCGGACGACGGGTGTCCCACGGCATGTCACGGCACGACAGGGCGCGTCGGACGCCCGGGAGCGGGGCGCGCAAGAAGCGGAATTGAGCCGTCCGGCGGTCAGCCGAGCAGGGTCTCCAACGCGACGTGCTCCAGCCCGTGCGCCTCGGCGACCTCCTTGTACACGACCTTGCCGTCATGGGTGTTGAGGCCCTTGGCCAGCGCGGGGTCCCGGCGCAGCGCCTCGACCCAGCCGTTGTTGGCGACCGAGACGATGTACGGGAGGGTGGCGTTGGTGAGCGCGTTGGTGGAGGTGCTGGGCACCGCGCCGGGCATGTTGGCGACGCAGTAGAAGACCGAGTTGTGCACCGGGAAGGTCGGCTCGGCGTGGGTGGTGGGGTGGGAGTCCTCGAAGCAGCCGCCCTGGTCGATCGCGATGTCGACAAGGACACTCCCGGGCTTCATCCGGGACACCAGCTCGTTGGTGACCAGCTTCGGGGCCTTGGCTCCCGGGATGAGCACCGCGCCGATGACGAGGTCCGCCTCCAGGACGGCCTTCTCCAGTTCGAAGGCGTTCGACGCGATCGCCTTGACCTTGGTGCCGAAGATCTTGTCGGCCTCGCGCAGCTTGTTGATGTCCCGGTCCAGCAGGGTCACCTCGAAGCCCATGCCGACGGCGATCTGGGTGGCGTTCCAGCCGGAGACCCCGCCGCCGATGACGACCGCCTTGGCCGGGGTCACCCCCGGCACGCCGCCCGGCAGCACACCCCGGCCGCCGGACGGGCGCATCAGGTGGTACGCGCCGACCTGCGGGGCCAGCCGGCCCGCGACCTCGGACATCGGGGCGAGCAGCGGCAGCCCGCGGCCGGGCAGCTCGACCGTCTCGTAGGCGATGGCGGTGGTACCGGACTCGATGAGGGCGTCCGTGCACTCCTTGGAGGCGGCCAGGTGCAGATAGGTGAAGAGGATCTGGTCCTTGCGCAGCCGGTGGTACTCCTCGGCGATCGGCTCCTTGACCTTGAGCAGCAGGTCGGCGGTTGCCCAGACCTCGTCGGCGGTCTCCAGGATCCGCGCCCCGGCGGCGACGTACTCCTGGTCCGTGATCGAGGAGCCGGTGCCGGCTCCTCGCTCGATGACGACCTGGTGGCCGCCGCGCACCAGCTCGTGCACGCCGGCGGGGGTGATGGCCACCCGGAACTCGTTGTTCTTGACCTCGCGGGGGATGCCGACCTTCACGTCGATCACGGTCCTTGGCTCAGAGGGTATTTACACGACATACCCGGCCGCGCCAGGGCACACCGGGAGACACCGCAGGAGAACGTGCGGTAGAGCCAGTCTAATGAAGGTGTTCCCGGTGTCTAGCCTTTCATTGCTTCAATCTTTCGCGGGTGTACTACGGATTTCGCAGGCGTTAGCACCGTGTTCCGCGAGGGATTCCCCTGGATCGCCCTCCTGGCACTCCTCTCCCAGCATGCGCTCGGCCGCACCGCGGTGCAGCCCGGCGGCCGTGCTGTCGCCGAGATGCTCCAGGGTGTCGGCGAGCCGCAGGTGCAGCGCGGCCTGGAGCCGGGTGTCCTCGGCGCGGCGCGCCCACTCCACCGCCTCCTGGCAGGTGCGCAGCGACTCCTCGGGCCGTCCCGCGTACTCCTGGACCCGCGCCAGCTCGCTCAACGCCCGCGCGTACGCCGCCACATCGTCGAGCTTGCGATACCCGGCGAGCGCCGCCCGCCAGCCGCGCTGGGCCTCGCCGTAGCGGCCCGCGTAGGTGTGGGCGGTGGCGATCCGGCCGTACAGCCGGGCCATGTCGGCGCGCTCGTCGCGGGCCAGCCGCTCGGCCAGCGCGCGGCCGAACCAGTCGGCCGCCCGCTCGTAGTCCCCCAGCTCCTGGTGCGCGCCGCCTACGGATTCCATCGCGCGGCCGGTCGCGTACGGGTCGTTCGCCTCCCGTCCGGCGTCCAGCGCGGCCCGGTAGCGCACCAGCGCCTCGGTCGTACGGCCGGTACGGGCGTCCAGATCGCCCAGATTCAGCAGCGCCGCCGCCCGCTCGCGGGGCAGGGCCCGGCGCTCGGCGACATCGAGGACGAGGCGGTGGACGCCGTACAGGTCGGGCGCGGCGGCGTGCGTGCCGACGTGCGCCACCATGGCCCGGACCAGCTGGGACATCAGCCGCCGGGCCAGGGTGTCCAGCTCGCCGTCGGCCACGGCGAGGCGGGCGGAGGCCAGCAGGGCGGGGCGGCGCACGTTCAGCCAGTCGGCGGCGGCCCGGGGGGTCGGGAAGCGCAGGGCGCGGGGCATGTCCTGGAGCTTCTCGCGCGCCTCCGGGTTGTCGGTCTCGGTGATCGCCCGGCAGGACTGGAGCAGCCGTACCGTGCGCTCCAGCATCCGGGCGCGGGCCAGCTGCAACTCGGCGGGCTTGTCGTGGGTCTCGGTGAGGGCGGCCAGCAGCGGGTGCAGGGCGCCCGGCACCTCGTACTGCGGCAGCGGGCCGGGCCTGCGGTGCAGCAGGCCGAAGGAGACGAAGTCGTCCAGCGTGGAGCGGGCGGCGCCGACCGAGCAGCCGGCCAGCGCGGAGGCGGTGTGCGGGTCGGCCAGTCCGGCCGGGGCGAGGGAGAGCAGGCGCAGTATCCGGGCGGCGGCGGCGGGCAGCGCGGTGTGCACCAGCCCGAAGACCCGGCCGAGCGCGGTGCCCTCGTCGCCCTCCGCGTGCAGTTGCTTGGCGAGGTCGGCGACGGCGGCCTTCGGCCGGGCGGCCAGCCAGCCGCCGGCCAGCATCAGCGCGGCGGGCTGCGCCTGGCACGCCTCGACCAGCCCTTCGGCGGCACGCGGATCGACGGTGATCCGTACCGACCCGGTGTGCCGGGACAGCAGCTCCACCGCGGACTTGGTGTCCAGGCCGCCCAGCGTGCACGGCCGGACGTCGGAGATGCCGGTGAGCGGACCGCGCGACACGGCGACCACGAGGCACTCCGGGGTGTCCGGCAGCAGCGCGTCGACCTGCTCGGCGTCGGCGGCGTCGTCCAGCAGCAGCACCGCCCGGCGGCCGGTCAGCGCCGCCCGGAACTCGCCGGTCAGATCGTCCTCGGCGGCCCCCGGCGGCGTCGGCAGCTCCAGCTCACCGAGGAGTTCCCGCGCGGCCTGCCCGACCGGCACCGGGGTCCCGTCCGGCTCGGCGAGCCGGGCCCGCAGGATCCCGTCGGGATAGCGGTCGGCGATCTGCGCCACCAGCTCCTCCGCGAGCGCGGTCCGCCCCGACCCCGGCTTCCCGGCGATCAGCAGCACCCGCGCGCGGGGCGCCTTCTTCCCGGCGAGGGTGTCCAGCCCGGCGCGCTCGATATCGGCGCACAGCTCCTTCAACTCCCGTGTCCGGCCCAGGAATCCGCAGTCCTGCGACGAGTGTCCCGACAGCTGCAAGCCGTCCGTGTCCACCGCCTGATCCGTCACGGGCCACGCTCCCGTCCCACCGCCCGCCGACCCTGCGGCCGGGGCACCTGCGCCTGTCTCTGGCTGGTCGCGACGAGCCTAGTTCACCCTCTGCAACGATCCCCGCGGAGCACGGCGGACAGGTCCCCCGATCGGATCAACCGATGGTCGGACTGCCCGGGGGGCTACCGGGGCCGATGAGGTGGCAGCGCCGCCCCACCGACGGGCACGGCGACGGGGAGCGGGCCCCTAGGCCGATCAACGTGGCCAAGGCGGCTGAGACCGCCGGCGACGGCCACGCCCCCAGGGGCGCGGGGAACTGCGCGACCAGCCCACGACGGCCGGCAGCCAACCACCACCCGCACCACCCCAAACCCCCACCGACCCGCCCGAGACACCCCGGCAACCACACACCCCTCAGGGGCGCGGGGAACTGCGCGGCCAACCCACGACACCCCGCAGCCAAACGACAAGCGCACCGCCCCCCGGCGCCCTCACACCGTCACGCCGAGAACGGCCTCGCAGGCCACTCCGCCCCCGCGGAGCGCAACGCCTCCACACCCGCCCCACCCCGCGCCGCCACCAACGCCAGCACCCCCACCACCAGGCAGTTGTTGTGCAGCTCTCCCGCCAGCACCCCCCGCACCAGCTCCGCCACCGGCACCCGCGCCAGCTCCATGTCCAGCTCCTCGTGCTCCGCCTCGAACCGCCGCCCCTCGACCTCCGACAGCCCGCGCGCGAGAAAGATCCGTACCGCCTCGTCGCACCCCCCGGGCGTGGGGTAGACGTCGGTCAGCACCCGCCAGTCCTCCGCCTTGACATGCGCCTCCTCGTACAGCTCGCGCTGGGCGGCATGCAGCGGGTTCTCCCCGGGGACGTCGAGCAGCCCCGCCGGGATCTCCCACAGCTTCTGCCGCACGGGATGCCGGTACTGGCGCAGCACCAGCACCCGGTCCTGGTCGTCCAGCGGCAGCACGGCGACCGACCCGGGATGCACCTGGTAGTCGCGCCCGACGACGGTCCCGTCGGGCATGACCACCTCGTCCGTGCGTACGGAGGTCTTCTTGCCCACGAAGGGGGTCGCGGTGGCCCGGACCTCCCATTCCTCGGGACTGTCCTTGATCGTCATGCCCTGTCCTCCCACGCGCGACAGAAAAAAACCGGGGTGCCCCCCTCAGCAGGAGGAACGCACCCCGGCCACCGTACAACCGGTGTCTCAGACAGAACTCGCCGCGGAATCCCCCGTACCGCCCCCGGCGGCCACCTTGCGCTCCACCGCCGCCTTCACCAGCCCCGCGAACAGCGGATGCGGGCGCGTCGGACGGGACCGCAGCTCGGGGTGGGCCTGGGTGGCGACCAGGTAGGGGTGCACATCACGCGGGTACTCGACGTACTCGACCAGCTTGTTGTCGGGCGACGTGCCGGAGAACAAGATGCCGGCCTTCTTCTCCAGCTCCGCCCGGTACGCGTTGTTCACCTCGTAGCGGTGCCGGTGCCGCTCCTCCACGTACTCCTTGCCGTCGTACACCTCGCGCACGATCGAGCCCTCGGCCAGCTTGGCCGGGTACATGCCGAGCCGCATGGTGCCGCCCATGTCGCCCTCACCGGCGACGATGTCGAGCTGCTCGGCCATGGTGGAGATGACCGGGTGGGCGGTGGCGGGGTCGAACTCGGTGGAGTTGGCGTCGGTGATCCCGGCCAGGTTGCGGGCCGCGTCGATCACGATGCACTGGAGGCCCAGGCACAGCCCCAGCAGCGGGATCCGGTGCTCACGGGCGTAGCGGATGGCGCCGACCTTGCCGGACACCCCCCGGTCGCCGAAGCCGCCGGGGATGCAGATGGCGTCCACGTCGGCGAGCTGCTCGGCGGCGCCGGACGGGGTCTTGCAGTCGTCGGAGGTGACCCACTTGATCTTCACACGGGTCTTGTTGGCGAAGCCGCCCGCGCGCAGCGCCTCGGTGACCGAGAGATAGGCGTCGGGCAGATCGATGTACTTGCCGACCAGGGCGAGGCTGATCTCATGACGCGGGCTGTGCACCCGGTCGAGCAGGTCGTCCCAGGTCGTCCAGTCCACATCGCGGAACGGCAGGTCCAGGCGGCGGACGGCGTAGGCGTCCAGGCCCTCGGAGTGCAGGACCTTGGGGATGTCGTAGATCGACGGCGCGTCCGGACAGGCCACCACGGCGGCCTCGTCCACGTCGCACATCAGGGAGATCTTCCGCTTGATGGCGGTGGGCACCTCGCGGTCGCAGCGCAGCACGATCGCGTCCGGCTGGACACCGATGTTGCGCAGGGCCGCGACCGAGTGCTGGGTCGGCTTGGTCTTCAGCTCTCCGGAGGGGCCGATGTACGGCAGCAGGGAGATGTGCACCACGAAGACGTTGTCCCGGCCGACCTCGTGGCGGACCTGGCGGACGGTCTCCAGGAACGGCAGCGACTCGATGTCGCCGACGGTCCCGCCGACCTCGGTGATCACCACGTCCACGTCGTCGGCGGCCATCCGCCGGATGCGGTTCTTGATCTCGTTGGTGATGTGCGGGATGACCTGCACGGTGTCGCCCAGGTACTCACCGCGCCGCTCCTTGGCGATCACCGTGGAGTAGACCTGGCCGGTGGTGACATTGGCGGAGCCGTCCAGATCTCGGTCCAGGAAGCGCTCGTAGTGGCCGATGTCCAGGTCGGTCTCGGCGCCGTCGTTGGTGACGAACACCTCACCGTGCTGGAAGGGGTTCATCGTGCCGGGGTCGACGTTGATGTACGGGTCGAGCTTCTGCATCACGACGCGCAGGCCCCGGGCCTTGAGCAGCATGCCCAGGCTGGAGGCCGTCAGGCCCTTGCCGAGCGAGGAGGCGACACCCCCGGTGACGAAGATGTGCTTGGTCGTCGTGGTTTTCGGCGGCATGGCCAAGACGGGGCTCCCGTGGTCGCGGTCTGGGGGTGCGGTGGCGCTGCCGTACCGGATTCCGTACGAGGTCCCCGCAGGAATCCTGCCGGGATGACGTGCGGTTCTCCGGGGGCGCCGTCGCTGCGGTTCGGGGGTTCTACGCCCACCGGTCCACGGGCTACCAGGGTAACAGCGCCTCGGGACGGTGCCGCCCGGCCACGCTCCGCGTACACACCGACACGTACGCGCACTCCTTACGCACTTCTCACCGACCGCTCACCCGATCAGCGCACCCAGGTTGCCCGGAGCGGCGCGCAGATCATCTACGTGCGTCGTATCCTGCTCGGACACTCGCTGCCGAGTCCGCCGGAAAAGACGGCACACCCCCGCCCGTATCCCACCGGAACAACGAGGGCTCGTCAGTTCGTTGAGCACAGACCGCCGTTTTGCCACCAGAGCCGCTCGGCTGTTTTGCTTCATTGCTCAACGACGCATGACATACCTCAGACGTACCACTGACATACCCCCCAATACCCCCCCTTGACCGCACTAGCGACAGCCCCTTCATGGGGTGACGTGGCCGTTCGACTGGAGTTGCACGTGGCCGGGCGCATCGAAGATTACGCACTCATCGGAGACATGCAGACCGCGGCACTGGTCTGCCGGGACGGCACGGTGGACTGGCTGTGCCTGCCCCGCTTCGACTCGCATGCCATCTTCGCCGGGCTGCTGGGCACCGAGGACCACGGTTTCTGGCGGATCGGCCCGGCCCACGCCCCGGACAGCGCCCCGCCCACGTCGAACCGGCGCGGCTACCGCGGGGACTCCCTGATCCTGGAGTCCGAGTGGGACACCCCGCGCGGCACGGTCAGGGTGACCGATTTCATGCCCCCCCGCGATGGCGCCCCCCAGCTCATCCGCATCGTGGAAGGCGTCACGGGCCGCGTCCCGATGCGCTCCACCCTGCGGATGCGGTTCTCCTACGGCCGCCTCGTCCCCTGGGTCCACAAGCACGACGGCCGCACGGTCGCGGTCGCCGGACCGGACTCCGTGTGGTTCGACACCTCCGCGCAGACCTACGGCAAGGCGCTGACCACGTACTCCGACTTCACGGTCTCCCCGGGCGAGCGGATCGCGTTCACGATCTCCTGGGAGCCCTCCCACAAGCAGCCGCCCGCGCTGCCGGAGCCGGAGCAGTCCCTGGAGGCGACGGAGGACTTCTGGCGCGAGTGGGTCGAGCACTGTACGTACCACGGCCCCTACCGTGAGGCGGTCGTCCGCTCCCTGATCACGCTCAAGGCCCTCACCTACGCCCCGACCGGCGGCATCGTCGCCGCGCCGACCACCTCCCTCCCGGAGGAGATCGGCGGGGTCCGCAACTGGGACTACCGCTACACCTGGCTCCGGGACGCGGCGATCACCCTGTCCTCGCTGCTGCGCACCGGCTACCGCGAGGAGGCCCGTGCCTGGCGCGAATGGCTGCTGCGCGCGGTGGCCGGCGACCCGGAGAACCTCCAGATCATGTACGGCATCGCCGGCGAGCGCGAACTGGGCGAGGCGGAGCTGGACTGGCTCCCGGGCTACGAGAACTCCGCCCCGGTCCGCGTCGGCAACGGCGCCGCGCACCAGCTCCAGCTCGATGTCTACGGCGAGGTCACCGAGGCCCTCCACCTCGGCCACATGACCGGCCTCGCCCGCAACGACTACGCGTCCCTGCTCCAGCTGAAGCTGATCCACTACCTGGAGAACCACTGGAACGAGCCGGACGAGGGCATCTGGGAGGTCCGCGGCCCCCGCCGGCACTTCGTCCACTCCAAGGTCATGGCCTGGGTCGCCGTCGACCGCACCATCAAGCTCATCGAGTCCGGCGACGCCGACGGCCCCCTGGACCGCTGGCGCGATCTGCGCGACGACATCCACCGCGATGTCTGTGAGAAGGGTTACGACAAGGAGCGCAACACCTTCACCCAGTCCTACGGCAGCAAGGAACTCGACGCGTCCCTCCTGCTGATCCCGCAGATGGGCTTCCTGCCGCCGGACGACAAGCGGGTGATCGGCACCATCGAGGCGATCCAGCGCGAGCTGTCCACCCCCGACGGCTTCATCCTGCGCTACCCGACGGAGGGCGAGGCGGCGGGCGTCGACGGCCTGCCGGGCGACGAGGGCGCCTTCCTGGCCTGCTCCTTCTGGATGGCCGACGACCTCGCCATGATCGGCCGCGTCGACGAGGCCCGCAAGCTCTTCGAGAAGCTCCTCGCCCTCCGCAACGACCTGGGCCTCCTCGCCGAGGAATGGGACCCCGTCAACCAACGCCAGGTCGGCAACTTCCCCCAGGCCTTCAGCCACGTCCCCCTGATCGACACGGCCCTCAGGCTCACGGCGTCGGGGGCGTACGGGGGCTGACACGGCGGTGTGAGAAAGCCGACGGGGGTGCCACCCGGCTCGCTGGGCCGGGCGGCACCCCCGCCTTCGCATCGCCCCCCTGACCCCCGGCTGTCACCACCCTGTCCGCGCAGGTAGCGTCCGTTTCATGGACAGCCGCACGGACCATCGATTCGACAGCAACGGCGCCGGGATCACCGTGCAGCGGGCACTGGAGCTGCCCGGGCTGCGCGGCGGACTCCCCGAGGTGCTCGCCGGCGCGGACCGATTGCAGCGGACCGTGCGCTGGGTACACACGGGCGAGGTACCGAACATCGCCTCCCTGCTCAAGGGCGGCGAACTCCTGCTGACCACGGGGTACGGCCTCGGCACCCGCCCCGCCGAACAGCGCGCGTTCGTCCGCACCCTCGCCGAGCGCGGTATCGCCGCCCTGGTCGTCGAGCTGGGCCCGCGCTTCACCCGGCTCCCGGCCACCCTCGTGGAGACGGCCCGCACGGCCGGGCTGCCGCTGGTCCAGCTGCACCGCGAGGTGGCCTTCGTGACCGTCACCGAGGAGATCCACACCGAGATCGTCAACGGGCACTACGCCCTGCTCCAGCGCGCGGAGGAAGTGGTCCGCCGCTGCACGGAGGCGCTCCTCGGCGGCGGCGGCATCCCCCAGGTGCTGGCCATCCTGGCCGACTTCAGCGGCAACCCCGTCTTCCTGGAGACCCCCGAGGGCCTGCTCCTGTACGCGGCCGGATCCAGCCCCGGCGGCGCCGAACCGCTCCAGGTGTGGGAGGGCCTGCGCGGCCAGCACAAGGACGCCCCGCCGCCCGCGGGCTCGGTCCTGGTCGACGTACCCGGCGGCGGCCCGGGCAGCGGCTCCGGGACCGGCTCGGTCCGGGCCCGCCTGGTCCTGCTGCCGGTACGCGGCCCGCTCACGCCGGTGCACCGGATCGCCGTCGAGCGGGCGGCCGAGATCCTCGCCGTGGTGCTGATGCAGGCCCGCCAGGACGAGGAGCTGGCCGCGCGCGGACGCGGTGACTTCCTCACCGACCTCGCCGAGGGCCGGATCACCGCCGAGGACGCCCCCGCGCAGGCCCGCGTCCTCGGCTTCAAGCCCGGCGCCGGCCCGCTGCTGCCGGTCGTCATGCGCCTCGGCGACCCCATCGCCCAGGGCGGCGGCTGGGCCCTGCTGGCCCGCGCGGTCGCCGAGGAGCTGTCCTCGGTCGGGGTGCCGGTGCTGCTGGGTGTGCGCCCGGTGGAGGGCCGGGTACCGCTGCTGCTGGGCCTGCGCGCGGAGTCGGAGCGCGCGGCGGTGGCCGACCGGGTGGCGACGGCGCTGCGGGCGGGCGTGGAGCGGGCCGGCATGCAGCGGCCCGGGGCCCGTCCCCCGGTGGTGGTGGTCGGCGTGGCGGGCGGCTGGGCGGCGGCGTCGGCGGGGCTGCGGCACGCGGCGGAGACGGCGACCGCGGCCCATGGCCTGGCCGACCGCCCCTGGTACGACGCCCGGCGCCTGGACATCGACCTGCTGCTGTGGCGGCTGCGCGACCATCCCGACCTCGCGGCGTTCGTGGAACGTGCCATCGGCCCGATCCGCGACCACGACCGCCGCTCCAAGCCGCCGCTGCTGCCCACCCTGGAGACCTACCTCGCGCACGCGGGCCGCAAGGCGGAGACCGCCCGCGAGCTGCACCTGAACCGCCAGACCCTGTACAACCGGCTGGCCCGCATCGGCGAACTCCTCGGCACCGACCTGGACGACCCCCAGACCGTCCTCACCCTGGGCCTGGCCCTGAGAGCGAGACGCCACGTCGGCTGAACGGGGGCGCGTCCGCTCGTTCACGCCCGGAACGGGAACGCCTGCCGACGGGGCCTCTGCCCCGTGTCCCCTGACCCGACCTTGCCCTTGCCCTTGGGCCGACCCTCTGAGCCCTGGTCCCAGGTCCCCCAGACCGTGATCCCCGGGCCCTGGCCCCTGCCCACCTGACGGTGAGAACCCTGACCCCGCGCCCCTGACCCCAGACCGTGGCCCCGGACCCTGACCGCAGGCCCCGGACTCCGCCTGCCTCGGGCCCTGGCCCTTGCCCCCTGCCCGCCTGACCGTGACCCCTCACCTTAAGTCCCGGACCCTGATCCGAGGCCCCGGACCCTGCCCCCGGGCCGTGGGGTCAGGCCCGCAGACCCGAGGCCCTGACCCCACCGCCCAGATCGTGACCCCTGAATCCAGGGCCCCGCCCCCGCCCTCAGATCATGGGCCGAGGCTGGGTCAGCTCGTCGTACACGGACAGCACCTGCGCCACCGTCTCGTCCTCCGTCGGCCAGGTCGCCGCTTGCCGCTCCCCGCCTCGCCGCAGCTCCTCCCGGCGCCCGGGATCGTCGAGCAGCCGTACGACAGCCGCGGCGAGCGCCTCGGCGTCCCCGTACGGCACGAGTTCGGCGGCATCCCCCACCAGGTCCGGGATCCCCCCGACGGCGGAGGCGACGAGCGGCACGCGCGCGTGCAGCGCCTCCTGCGCGAGCACCGACCGCGACTCCCACCGACTCGGCAGCAGTACCAGGTCGGCCGCTGACAGCAGCTCCGGGACATCGTCACGCCGCCCGAGCAGCCGCACGGGCAGCTGTTCCTCCTCGATCCGCCGCTGGAGCGCGGCCCGAAGCTCGCCCTCCCCGGCGACGACGACGAACGGCACGGCGTCGAGCAGTCGCCACACCCGCGCGGCGTCCAGCAGCACGTCGTAGCCCCGATGCCGTTCGAGCGGGCCGACGGCCAGCAGTAACGGACGCCCGATGGCCCCGAGTTCGGCCCGCAGCTTGGCCCGGTCGGACTCGTCCCACGGGGCCGACCGAACCCCCGGCAGCGCGGCGGGCGCCAGCCGGGCGTCCCGCGCCCCACGCCTGCGGGCCCGGTCGACCAGGTCGGACGAGGTCCCCAGCACCACGGCCGCGGCCCTGACCACCCGGCGCTCCAGCATCCCCACCAGCCGGGCCCGCGCCCCTTCGGCGTGCGTGCGGCCGTGCCAGGTGACGACGAGCGGAATGTGCCGCCCGCTGAGCGCGAGGGCGGCCCGGAAGGAGGCGTGCAGCCCGTGCGCATGCACGAGGTCGGCGTCCGCGCAGGCGGCCCGGAGCGCCGCGACGGAGGATGGGTCGCTGCCGCGCGGCACCTGGGCGTGGTCGGCGCCGGCCCCGGTGAAGTCGTAGTCGCGCTCGGCCTCGACGGGGGCGCACACCGTGACCCGTACGCCCCGCGCGACGAGCCCCGCGGCCAGCGAGCGCACATGCGCGCTGCTCGCGGCGTTGCCGCCGCCCAGCACCTGCACGGTGCGCAGCGTCGACTGGCCGTGCGGGTGGCTGCTCACGGGGGTCACGTGGCCGGGGCTCCTGGTTCGGCATCGAACGGTCACGAAGAAACGTACAGAAGGATCGGGCGCGGACGGTGCACCGCACGGCCCCCTCCCTGCACCCACCCAAGAATGCCAGCACGCACGCCCGTTCCCGCAACGCCCGAGGTCATGACCCGTCATAGCGGAGGCCGAAAATCCACTCACACGAGTGAGCGGGCAAACCGGCTCATGTATCCCGGACAGGGCAGCCGAATTGGCCGGGAACGACCCGAATGGACGGTCCGGCAGGACGAAGAGCCACCCAAAGGACCGCGCCGAGGCACCGGCCGGGGTGACAAAGACCGACCCAAAGTCCACGGGCACGTACCCCGGGCCCCACCGTCAACTCAACCGGCTCGCGCGCCTACACCCGCCCCAAGTCCACAGGCGCACGCGCCCCCGGCACCCACCCCAAGTCGCCCGGCTCGCGCCCGGCGCCCGCCCCATTCCCCACAGGCTCACGCCCCGACACCCGCCCCAATCCCCACAGGCACACGCCCCAGGCGCCCACCCCCAGGTCGACCGAGGCTCACCCAACTCCACAGGCGCACGCGCCCCGCGCCCACGCCCCCAAGTCCACGAACGCGCCCCCAACCCGGCCCAGAGGCGCCCCCGCCGCCCTAAACCTCCGCCCGAGCCGCCTCCAGCAACTCCTCCGCGTGCGCCCGAGCCGTCTGCGAGTCCTCCTGACCCGCCAGCATTCGCGACAGCTCCCGGATCCGCTCCTCGCCCTCCAGGACCTTCACCCCGGACCGCGTGACGGACCCGTCGTCGGTCTTCTCCACCAGCAACTGCCGGTCGGCGAACGCGGCGACCTGCGGCAGATGCGTCACGACCACCACCTGGGCGGACTTGGCCAGCCGGGCCAGCCGCCGCCCGATCTCCACCGCCGCCTTGCCGCCGACCCCGGCGTCCACCTCGTCGAAGAGATACGTCGGCACCGGATCCGTCCCCGCGAACACCACCTCGACGGCGAGCATCACCCGGGACAGCTCACCCCCGGAGGCCCCCTTGGCGATGGGCCGGGGCGGCGCCCCGGGGTGCGGGGCGAGCAGGAGTTCCACCTCGTCCACGCCCGACGGCCCGTAGCCGACGGTCCGTCCGCCGACCTCGACGCCGTCCGCGTCCTCGGTCTGCCGCAGGTCGAAGGACACGCGCGCGTGCGGCATCGCGAGGGAGGCCAGTTCGGCGGTGACCGCCGCGGCGAACCGCTGCGCGGCCTCGCCGCGCGCGTCGCTCAGTGCCTGCGCCAGCCCGCCCAGCTCGCCCCGGAGCGCGTCCCGCTCGGCGGTCAGCTCATCGATGCGCGAGTCGTCACCGTCCAGCTCCGTGAGCCGCGCGGCCGAGGTCTCGGCCCACGCCAGCACGGCGGCGATGTCGTGCCCGTACTTGCGGGTCAGCCCGTTCAGCGCGGCCCGCCGCTCCTCCACCGCCGCGAGCCGCCGCGGATCGGCGTCGAGATCGTCGGCGTACCCGGCGAGTTCCCCCGCCACATCGGCCAGCAGGATCCCGATCTCCCCGATCCGCCCGGCCAGCGCCGCGAGGGCGGGGTCGTGCGACCGTACGGCCTCCAGCGCCCGGTGCGCCCCGCCGACCAGCGTCGAGGCGTCGACCCCCTCGGGGTCCTCGGGGTTCCCGGCGAGCGCGGCGTGCGCGAGGGTCGCGGCGGACGCCAGCGCCTCGGCGTGTCCGAGCCGGTCGGCCTCCTCGGCCAGTTCCACGTCCTCCCCGGCGCGCGGCTCGACGCCGGCGATCTCGTCGAGCCCGTAGCGCAGCAGATCGGCCTCCTGCGCCCGCTCGCGCGCCCGGGTGGTGATCTCCGCCAGCTCGACGGCGACGGCCCGCAGCCGCCGGTAGGCCTCGGCGTACTTCGCCAGCGGTACGGCGACGGCGTCCCCGGCGTACCGGTCCAGCGCCTGCCGCTGCCGAGACTGCTTCAGCAGCCCCTGCTGATCGGTCTGCCCGTGCACCGCGACGAGTTCATCGGCCAGCTCGGCGAGCACCCCCACCGGCACGGACCGCCCACCCATGTGCGCCCGGGACCGCCCTTCGGCGGAAACGGTACGGCTGATCAGCAGCGCCCCGTCGTCCAGCTCGGCCCCGGCCTCCTCGGCCCGCAGGACGGCCGACGCGCCCGCGGGAAGCGTGATCCGCCCCTCCACGACCGCTTTCCCGGCCCCGATCCGCACGAGCGCCGGATCCGCCCGGCCACCGAGCAGCAGTCCGAGGCTGGTGACCACCATGGTCTTGCCCGCACCGGTCTCCCCGGTGACGGCAGTGAACCCCGGCGACAGCTCGACCACGGCGTCGTCGATGACTCCGAGCGACCGTATCCGCATCTCCTCCAACACGGACACGACCTTACGAGGTCCCACCACCCGCGTGCGACCGCCCCACCCCCGTGACGCCGGGACGGACACGCCGCAAGGGGCGCGGGGAACTGCGCGACCAGCCACATCCCACCCGCACCCACACACCCCCGCAATCCACCCTCCCGGACGGCGCACAGAAGTGCAGGGAACCCCTCATCCCCACCCCCGAGAACACCCACCCCCCTGAAGGGCGGAGCCCCTAGTGCGGAGCACCTCGCCACCCAGAAACCGGCAACGCGAACTTCGCCACCAGCCGGTCGGTGAACGACGCATGATGCAACCGAGCCAGCCGCACCGGCACCGCCCCCCGCCGCACCTCCACCCGGGCCCCCGCCGGCAACTCCACCGTCCGCCGCCCGTCACACCACAGCACCCCCGGCGGGATATGCGGCAGCACCTCCACGGCCAGCACCGAATCCGGCGAGGTCACCAGCGGCTTCGCGAACAGCGCGTGCGCGCTGATCGGCACCATCAGCAACGCCTCCACCTCGGGCCACACCACGGGCCCCCCGGCGGAGAAGGCATAGGCGGTCGACCCGGTCGGCGTGGACAGCACGATCCCGTCACACCCGAACCCCGTCACCGGCCGCCCGTCGATCTCCAGCACGACCTCAAGCAGCTTCTCGGCGGTGGCCTTCTGCACCGCCGCCTCGTTCAGCGCCCAGTCGGTGTGCACGATGTCCCCGTTGCTGTGCACGACGACATCGACGGTCATCCGCTCCTCGACCTCGTACTCCCTCGTCACCACCCGGTCGACCACCTTGTCGAGGTCGTCCCGCTCGGCCTCGGCGAGGAACCCGACCCGGCCGAGGTTGACGCCGAGCATCGGCACCCCGGACGCCCGCGCGAACTCCGCGCCCCGCAGCAGCGTCCCGTCACCGCCGAGCACGATCAGCAGCTCGCACCCGTCGAGGCACTGCGGAGTCGCCTCCTTGACCAGCCGCACCTCTTCCGGCAGCGGCAGATCCCGCGCCTCGTGCTCCAGGACCCGCACCCCGATCCCGGAGCGCAGCAGCCCTTTCACCACCAGTTCGGCGCTGCGGATGGCCGCAGGCCGCCCGGTGTGCGCCAGCAGGAAAACCGTACGAGAACCAGTAGTCGTCTCGACAGGACAAGGGTTCGATGTCAACGCGGCCCCTCCGCCACAGCACGGTCAACGTCGGCCGGGGCCAGTTCCGGAGCCCCGGCCCGCAGCCACAGAAAGTATTCGACATTCCCCGACGGCCCGGGCAGCGGACTGGCCGTCACTCCCCGCACCCCGAGGCCCAGCTCCCACGCCTTCGCGGCGACCCCGCGCACCGCCTCGGCGCGCAGTTCCGGACTGCGCACCACTCCGCCGCTGCCCAGCCGCTCCTTGCCCACCTCGAACTGCGGTTTGACCATCATCACCAGATCCGCGTCCGGTGTCACACACCGCGTCAGGGCGGGCAGCACCAGTCCGAGCGGAATGAAGGACAGATCCCCCACGACCAGATCCACCGGCTCCCCGTCGATCGTCTCAAGCGTCAACTCACGTACGTTCGTACGGTCCTTGACGGTGACGCGTTCATCGCTCCGGAGCGTCCACGCGAGTTGGCCGTATCCCACGTCCACGGCGACGACGTGCGCGGCGCCCGCGCGCAGCAGCACATCGGTGAACCCGCCGGTCGAGGCCCCGGCGTCCAGCGCCCGCCGCCCGGCGACGACCAGCCCCAGGGGCACGAAGGCCGCCAGGGCGCCGGCGAGCTTGTGCCCACCCCGGGACACATACTCCGGATCGCCGTCGTCGACGGCGACGACGATCGCCGCCGCCGTCTCCACCTGCGTGGCGGGCTTGGTCGCGAGGGTCCTGCCGACACTGACCCGCCCGGCGGCGATCAGCTGACTGGCGTGTTCCCGCGACCGCGCGAGCTTGCGGCGGACCAGTTCCGCGTCCAGACGGCGACGTGCGACTCCTGCCACGTTCGGTTCAGCTCCTGCCCTGGGGGTACGGCGTCGGGGGCGCCGGAGGTCCCGGGCGGGCGTCGAGCGCGGTGAGCGCGTCACGCAGCCCCCGGTGCACATCCTCGTACACCTCCACATGCCCGTCCGTGGTGAGGTGGTCGGCATCGGCCAGCCGCTGGAGCCCGGCGTCGACACCGGCGTCACCGGTGGGCGTACGGGGGACGTCCAGGGGCGCGGGGGCGGCGGGCTCGTACGCGGGTTCGAAACCGTCCCCGGCCTCCTCCGTCAGGATCTCCCTCTCCGGCACTGACTCGCTCATGCCCCGACGCTACCCCGAAGCGCTGCGGTACCGTCGATCATGATGGCGACGATCGAGGAGTGCCGCGACGCACTCGACAGGCTCTCGGCCAAGATGGGGCACGCCGAGGGCGACGTCCGCGCGGCCACCACCATGGACCGCTCGGTGAGCTGCCACATCACCGACCTGGACATCACGTTCGTGGGCCGGATGAAGGACGGCCGGATCGACGTGCGCGACACGGTGGCGGGACCCCCTTCCGAGAAGGCCCAGATCCGGCTGGCCATGACCGGCGACGACCTGATCGCCCTGGTCGACGGCCGGCTCGGCTTCGCCCCCGCCTGGGGCTCGGGCCGCATCAAACTGACCGCGGGCCTGCGCGACCTGCTGCACCTTAGAAAGCTCCTGTAGAAGACTCCTGTAGAAACTCCGGTCGAAGGCCCCGGCAGCAAGCCCCCTCAGGAAGCCTCCCCGGCCACCGCTCCCGCCTTCCCCAGGGACACCCCCCGCCCCTTCCGCGCCGCCGGCACCACCAGCGGCGTACCCGTCTCCGGATCGTCGATGACCTGACACCGCAACCCGAACACCTGCTCGACCAGCTCGGCGGTCACGATGTCGTTCGGAGCCCCCTCCGCGATCACCGCACCATCCCGCAGGGCGATGAGATGGGTGGCGTACCGCGCGGCGTGATTGAGATCGTGCAGCACGGCCACCAGCGTCCGCCCCTGCTCCTCATGCAGCTCCGCACAGAGATCGAGTACGTCGATCTGGTGCTGGATGTCGAGATACGTCGTCGGCTCATCCAGCAGCAGCAGCGGCGTCTGCTGGGCCAGCGCCATGGCGATCCACACCCGCTGCCGCTGGCCACCGGACAGCTCGTCCACATACCGGTCGGCCAGTTCGGCCACCGCGGTCCGCGTCATGGACTCCCGCACGACCCTCTCGTCCTCGGTGGACCACTGCCGCAGAAGGCCCTGGTGCGGATAGCGGCCCCGGCCCACCAGGTCGGCGACCGTGATGCCGTCCGGCGCGATGGACGACTGCGGCAGCAGCCCCAGCGTCCGGGCGACCTTCTTGGCGGGCATCGACTGGATGAGCTGCCCGTCCAGCAGCACCCGGCCCCGGCTCGGCCTGAGCATCCGCGACAGCGCCCGCAGCAGCGTCGACTTGCCGCACGCGTTCGGGCCGACGATCACCGTGAAGGAGTTGTCGGGTATCTCCACGGACAACTGCTCGGCGATGACGCGCTGGTCGTAGGCGAGGGTGACCTTCTCGGCGGACAGGCGGTTCACGGTGCTCCTTGAAATGTTCCGGTTCTCGGTCGCGCTCATATCCGGCCCGCCTTGCGCTCGGTGACCAGCAGCCACAGCAGATAGCCGCCGCCGAGGACGCCGGTGACCACGCCGACCGGCAGCTGATCGGAGCCGAACAGCCGCTGCGAGACCCAGTCGGCGCTGACCAGCAGCGCGGCGCCCATACAGAGGGACGGCACCAGGTTGGGGCCGGGCGAGCGGGTGAGCCGGCGGGCGAGCTGCGGGGCGGTCAGCGCCACGAAGGCGACGGGTCCGGCGGCGGCGGTGGCCCCGGCGACGAGCAGCACCGCGGCCAGCATCAGCACCAGCCGCACCCGCTCGACCCGCACCCCGAGCGCGTACGCCACATCGTCGCCCATCTCCAGCATCCGCAGCCCGCGCGCGTGGGCGAGGATCAGCGGTACGAGGATCGCGCACAGCACCAGCAGCGGCCAGACCTGGTCCCAGCCCCGGCCGCTGAGCGATCCGGTCATCCAGACCACGGCCCGCGCGGCGTCCACGATGTCCGCCCTGGTGAGCAGATACCCGTTGACCGCGGTGACGACCGCCGAGACACCGATCCCGACCAGGACCAGCCGATATCCGTGCACTCCCCGCTTCCAGGCGAGCAGATAGATCGCCGCCCCGGTCGCCAGCCCCCCGACGAGCGCGCCCACGGTGACCTGCTCGGCGCTCCCGGACATCAGCACGATCACGATCAGCGCCCCGGCCACCGAACCCTGCCCCAGCCCGAGCACGTCCGGACTGCCCAGCGGATTGCGCGAGATCGACTGGAAGAGCGCCCCGCCCAGCCCCAGCGACGCCCCCACCAGCAGCCCGACCAGCACCCGCGGCAACCGCAGCTCATTGACGATGAACTCCTGCCCGGCGTCCCCCTGCCCGGCCAGCGTCTTCAGCACATCGACGGCCGGAATCGGGAAGTCGCCGGT
The DNA here is from genome assembly GCF_042749375.1 of Streptomyces sp. NPDC059477. Taxonomy (NCBI): domain Bacteria; kingdom Bacillati; phylum Actinomycetota; class Actinomycetes; order Kitasatosporales; family Streptomycetaceae; genus Streptomyces; species Streptomyces sp. NPDC059477. Next base: position 28,659 of record NZ_JBHYUG010000089.1, read on the forward strand.
GCCGACCAGCAGCACGCTCATGAGCAGCGCCACGCCCGCCAGCAGCAGGCCGACGACCAGCGCCCGCCCGTCCACCCGCAGGGACAGCCCGCCCGGCGTCCGCACGGCCGCCCGCCCCCGGGCCCGCCCGGCCCCGTCCGATGCCCTGCTCACCGCGGTCCTCACAGCTGGGCCGTCCTCCGCCGTCGTACGAGATGGATGAAGACCGGGCCGCCCAGGATCGCGGTGATGATCCCGACCTGGACCTCCGCCGGCCGGGCGATCACCCGCCCGATCACATCGGCGCCGAGCAGCAGCACGGGCGACAGCACGGTCGCGTACGGCAGGATCCAGCGCAGGTCGGGACCGGTGAACGAGCGCACCATATGCGGCACCATCAGACCGACGAACACGATCGGACCGCACGCGGCGGTCGCCGCCCCGCACAGCACGGTGGCGGCGAGCATCGACAGCGCCCGGGTGCGGTTGAGGTGGGCGCCCAGCGCCTTGGCGGTGTCGTCGCCCATGGCCATCGCGTTCAGCGGCCGGGCCAGCCCGAGCGCCAGCAGGGTGCCGGTCACCAGGAACGGCAGCACCTGGAGGATGGTGTCCGCGGTCGCCGCGTTCAGCGAGCCGACCGTCCAGAACCGCATCTTCCCCAACGCCGCCTGATCCATGATCATCACGGCCTGGAGATAGCCGTACAGCGCGGCACTGATCGCCGTACCGGCGAGCGCCAGCCGCACCGGAGTCGCCCCGCGACTGCCGCCGAGGAACCACACCAGCGCCCCGACCGCCGCCGCCCCGGCGAACGCGAACCACACATAGCCGGTCAGGCTGGTGACCCCGAAGTAGGTGATGGCGGTGACGACCGCGGCGGACGCCCCGGCGTTGATGCCGAGCAGCCCGGGGTCGGCCAGCGGATTACGGGTGAGCGCCTGGAGCACCGCGCCGGACAGCCCGAGGGCGGCCCCGGCCAGCAGCCCGAGCAGCGTCCGCGACAGCCGCTCGCCCACGACGACATCGGCATACCGTCCCGAGTCCTGGAACAGCCCGTGCCACACCTCGCCCATCGAGAGCGGTTTCGCGCCAACCGCGATGCTCACGAGGGCGACCAGCACCAGCAACGCCAGCGCGACCAGCAGCCCAACACCGCGGATCACCCGGCGGGTTGGCGGCGCGGAAACCGTGGCCACGCGCGGCTCGGGAGGACTCTCAACCAACACGAGGTTAGGTTAGCCTACCCTCCCATGTGTCAAGGCTCCGCTGACCGCCACAGCCAGGCATCCACAGCGTGACGCAGACGACCCCACCGACCCGATCCCGGCTCCCACCAGCCCGAACCCCCGTACCGCCCCACCCACTCACCAAGCCGCACGCACCCGCATCACCCCGACCGGACGACCCCCGTCACCACCCTTCCCCTCCCAGCCCCTCCCAGCCCTTCTCCTCCCCTCCCCCGACTCCCTTCACAACCCCAACCGCGCCAACGCCTTCCCCCCGTCCAGCCCGCAGGCCCCCTCCCCCGCCACCTTCCAGGCCGCCGCGCACAAGGCACGCAACCCGTCCAGCGCCGCCCCCTCACCATCGAGTTCCAGCCGCTCGCCCCCGGCCCTCGCCGTCCAGCCCCCGCACCGGAAGCCGTCCCCGCTCACCGCGACCTCCGGCTGCCCGGTGAGCAGCCCCCGCAGATCGGCGTCGACATACGTCGGCCGATGCTTGGGCGGAGCGGCCAGCAACTGCGCCCCGTCCGTCACCCCGGTCAGCACCAGCAGCGAGTCAACCTCCCCGTTGAACGCGCCCTCGATGTCCGTGTCCAGCCGGTCCCCGACCACCAACGGCCGTCGCGCCCCGGTCCGCAGGATCGTCTCCCGGTGCATCGGCGGCAACGGCTTGCCCGCCACCCGAGGCTCCGCGCCCGTGGCGATCCGCACCACTTCCACCGCCGCCCCATTGCCCGGCGCGATCCCGCGTGCGCTGGGAATCGTCAGATCGGTGTTCGACGCGAACCACGGCACCCCGCCCGCGATCGCGTAGCAGCCTTCCGCGAACCGCCCCCACGCCAGCTCCGGCCCGCCGTACCCCTGCGCCACCGCCACCGGCTCGTCGTCCGCCGACTCCACCGGCACCAGCCCGCGCTCCCGCAGCGCCACCCGCAGTCCGTCCCCGCCGATCACCAGCACCCGCGACCCGGCCGGCACCTGCTCGGCGATCAGCCGCGCCACCGCCTGCGCCGAGGTGATCACATCCGCCGCGCCCGCCGGTATCCCCAGCTCGGTCAGATGCGCCGCCACCGCGTCCGGCGTCCGCAGCGCGTTGTTGGTGACATACGCCAGCTGCATCCCGCCGTCCCGGGCGGTGGCCAGCGAGTCCACGGCGTACGCGATCGCGTGGCCCCCCGCGTACACCACCCCGTCGAGATCGAGCAGCGCCGTGTCGTACGCCTCGCACAGCGCCCGCTCACTGCCCTCGGGCCTGGTCCTGACGCCCTGACTCATCGCACATCGCTCCTCGCTCCAACGGCCTTTCCCCGATCATCCCCCATGCCACTGACAGCGGTACGCGGACGTACGATGCCGGGATGAACTCAGCAGGTCACTCGGAAGCGACGGAGCGCCGGGGCCTGGAACTCACCCCGTTCCGCGGCCTTCGTTACGACCCCGACCGGGTCGGCAGCCTCGCCGCCGTGACGTCCCCGCCCTACGACGTCGTGGTCCGCCCCGACGGCCTCCACCAACTCCAGGCCGCCGACCCGTACAACATCGTCCGGCTGATCCTCCCCCAGGCCACCACCGCCGAGGAGCGCAACGCCCAGGCCGCCGACACCCTCAGCCGCTGGCGAGCCGAGGGCATCCTGACCGCCGACCCCGAACCCGGCCTCTACCTCTACGAACAGAGCGACGGCGAGGGCCTGCTGCAACGCGGAGTCATCGGCGCCCTGCGCGTCTCGGATCCCGCCGACCGGATCGTCCTCCCCCACGAGGACGTCATGCCCCACCTGGTGGCCGACCGGGCCGACCTGATGCGCGCCACCTCCGCCAACCTGGAGCCCCTGCTCCTCACCTACCGGGGCGACCAGAACACGACAACGGCCGAGGTCATCGAACGCACGGCGGAAAAGCCCCCCCTCCTCGCGACCACCACCGAGGACGGCTACCACCACCGCCTCTGGTCCCTCACGGACCCCTCCGACATCACCACCGTCACCAGCGACCTCGCCCACCACCAGGCCCTGATCGCCGACGGCCACCACCGCTGGGCCACCTACCGCCGCCTGCGCGCGGAACACCGCTCGCCCAGCCCCTGGGACGACGGCCTGGTCCTCCTGGTGGACACCACCCGCTACCCCCTGCGGGTCCGGGCGATCCACCGCTACCTCCCCCACCTCCCCCTCCCGGACGCCCTGGCGGCCCTGAAGCCCCACTTCCGCGTCCGCCGGCTGCACACCCCCCTCGCCGAGTCCCTGTCGGCCCTCGCGGAAGCGTCAGCCGAGGGCAACGCCTACCTCCTGGCCGGCGACGGCACCTACCACCTGGTCGACCACCCCGACCCGGACCTCCTGGCCCGCACGGTCCCCACCGACCGCCCCACCCCCTGGCGCACCCTGGACGCCACCGTCCTGCACGCCACCCTCCTCACCACCCTGTGGCACCTCCCCGAGGACTCCCCGACCGACGTCGTCTACCTCCACGACACGGCGGCCACGGTCACCAAGGCCGAACAGGACGGCGGCACAGCGGTCCTCATGCACCCCGTCCGCGAGGAATTGGTCCGAGACCTGGCCCGCCAGGGCGTCACCATGCCCCGAAAGTCCACATCCTTCGGCCCGAAACCGGCATCGGGCCTGGTCCTACGCACCCTGGACCGCTAGCGCGCAAACCTCAAAAAAAGAGGGGGTGGAACTCCCCAACGGAAAGCCCCACCCCCTCTCAACCGGGCCTCAGCCCTCCGAACCCCCGGACCCACTACCCCTCACAGGCCCGCCCCCCTCACCCTCATCCTCATCTTCATCAAGCGCGTCGACGAACTCGACCCCGTCCAGCTCGGCAAGCCGGTCGGAGGCGTCCGTGCTGCCATCCCGATCGGCCTCGACGGCCTTCCCGAACCACTCCCGGGCCTCATCCTTCCGCCCGGCCTCCAGCAAAGCGTCCGCATAGGCATACCGCAGCCGCGCACTCCACGGCTGTACGGAACTGGAAGCCAGCTCGGAACTCTGCAAGGTCACGATGGCCGCGTCCAACTGCCCCATGTCCCGCCGGGCCCCGGCCACGACAAGCCGCATCTCGACCTGCCCCGCCTTGTCGAGCTTCTGCACCTCCGGCGCCCCGGCCATGTCCAGCGCCTTCTCCGGCCGCCCGAGCCCCCGCTCACAGTCGGCCATCACCGGCCACAGATCCACATTCCCGGTCATCCGCCGCGCAGCCCGAAACTCCGCGAGCGCCTCCCCATACTTCTGATTCGCATACGCCGCGAACCCAGCGGCTTCCCGTACGGCGGCAACTCGCGACGCCAGCCGCAGAGCAACCCGCGAATACCCGTAGGCACCCTCGGGATCCTCATCGATCAACCGAGCGACCATCACCAGATTCTTGGCGACATCCTCCGCCAGGGTCTTCGGCAGACTCAGCAACTCCTGCCGAACACCACCGTCGATCTCCTCGCCGGTGACGTCCTCGGGAATCGGCAGCCGCTTGATCGGCTCCCGATCCCGCTCCCGCTCATCCCGGAACCGACCACCACCGCCGCCGCCGCCGGCACCACTGCCACGCCGATCGTCCCGCCCTTGGAACCCGCCGCCGGTACGCCCGCCACGATCATCCCGCCGAGGCCCACGCCCCCCACGGTCATCCCGCCCCCGGAATCCCCCACGGTCACCGCGATCCCCACGGTCATCCCTCCGAGGAGCAGGCCGATCCCCACGGTCATCCCGCCGAAACGCGGGCCGATCACCCCGATCATCCCGCCGAGGAGCCGGTCGCTCACCCCGGTCGTCCCGCCGGAAAGACGGCCGGTCATTGCGCTCGTCCCGCCGGAACCCCGGCCGATCACCTCGGTCGTCCCGCCGCTCATCACGCCGGAAGGCAGGCCGGTCACCCCGGTCATCCCTCCGAAACGCAGGCCGCTCACCCCGGTCGTCCCGCCGCTCATCACGCCGGAAACCACCCCGATCACCACCGCGATCACCACCACGGTCATCACTCCGACGATCATCGCGCCGACCGTAACTCCCACGGTTGTCGTCCCGCCGGAAACCACCCCGGTCGTCACTACGCCGAGGAGCGCCACGCTCGTCATCGCGCCGGACGGCGGGCCGGTCACCATCCCGTCGGAAGGCCGGCCGATCGCCCCGGTCTCCCCGGTCGTCCCGCCGAACCCCACGCCGATCCCGGTCATCATCCCGACGCGGAGGCCGCCCACGATCATCTCGCTGATACGCCGGCCGGGCCCCCCGCTCCCCGCCGTCACGCCGGTCTCCCCCAACCCGCCGGTCGTCACGCCGATCGTCCCGCCCGCGGAAACCTCCACGCTCACCGCGCTCACCACGACCCGCGCCAGCGGCACCGGCCGCACCACGGTTGTCGTCCCGCCGGCCATCGCCGCCGGGGCGGTAGCCACCACGGTCGTTGTCCCGCCGGACCCCACCACGGTCACCGTCGCGACGCTCATCACGCCTAAAGCCGCCACGGCCGGCCCGATCACCACCACGACCACCGCGATCACCACGACCACCGCGATCACCGCGATCGCTGCGGTTCCCGCGATCACCACTGTCCCGTGGCCGCTGATCGCGCTCCGGTCGGTCGTCGGGAGAGTTGGTGGACATCGGTGACTCCTGTCTTAGGTACTACAAGCATGGTAAAAACAAAAGGACCCCTGGTCCCAGCTGAACGCTGGGACCAGGGGTCCTTCCAAAGATTGTTCGGCGGCGTCCTACTCTCCCACAGGGTCCCCCCTGCAGTACCATAGGCGC
>NZ_JBHYUG010000090.1:0-18272 GCF_042749375.1 Streptomyces sp. NPDC059477
GGCGTGGGGAGGAGGGGGTTCAAGGGGAACGCGGGGACCGCAATGGGACTGCCATACGGCGTTCACATAGGTCCACGCCCTCATGGGGTCATAGGAGGGGGAGGGGGCGGGCGGGGGAGGGGGGGACAGGGGGAGAGCGGGAGGAGGCAGGGCGGAGGGCGTCCGGTCCTCGGTCGTACGACCAAGGTCGGAGGGCGATGCGGTCTCCCGACAGGGGCATTCCTGAGCTGTGGCCCTTACGCTGCGGGCATGACGACCCCGAAGCCGACCGACACCGACGTCGTAGACGCCACCGCGCCCACCGAAGGCCGGCCCGGCGGGCCGAAGGAGAGCGTGCTGAGCCGGCCGTACCGGGCGCTCAGCATCGGGATCACGTCGGTGGTGCTGCTGATCGCTTTCGAGGCGACGGCGGTAGGAACCGCAATGCCGGTGGCCGCGCGGGAGCTGGACGGCGTGTCGCTGTACGCGTTCGCGTTCTCGGGGTACTTCACGACCAGTCTGTTCGGGATGGTGCTCTCCGGGCAGTGGTCGGACCGGCGCGGTCCGCTGGGCCCGGTGACGACGGGGATCGCCACGTTCGCGGCGGGGCTGCTGGTGTCGGGGACGGCCCAGACGATGCTGCTGTTCATCCTGGGGCGCGCGGTGCAGGGGCTCGGCGGCGGCCTGGTGATCGTGGGGCTGTACGTGGTCGTGGGCCGGGCCTACCCGGAGCAGCTGCGCCCGGCGATCATGGCGGCGTTCGCGGCGAGCTGGGTGGTGCCGTCGATCGTGGGGCCGCTGGCGGCGGGCGCGGTGACCGAGCATGTGGGCTGGCGGTGGGTGTTCCTCGGGACGCCGCTGCTGGTCGCGCTGCCGCTGGCGCTCGCGCTGCCGCAGATACGGCGGCGGGCCGCGGGCCCGGTGGACACCGACGCGGGGCCGGGCGAGGGCCGGGGCAAGGGCAGGCCGTCCTTCGACCGGCGGCGGATCCGGCTGGCGTTCGGGATCTCGCTGGGCGCGGGGCTGTTGCAGTACGCGGCCCAGGATCTGCGCTGGCTGTCCCTGCTGCCCGGTGCCGTGGGCGCCGCGCTGCTGGTCCCGGCGGTGCTGGGGCTGCTGCCGCGCGGCACGTACCGGGCGGCGCGCGGGCTGCCGTCGGTGGTGCTGCTGCGGGGCCTGGCGGCCGGGTCCTTCATCGCGGCGGAGTCCTTCGTGCCGCTGATGCTGGTCACCCAGCGGGGGCTCAGCCCGACGCTGGCCGGGTTCTCGCTGGCGGCGGGCGGCGTGACCTGGGCGCTGGGGTCATGGGTGCAGACCCGGCCACGGCTCGAACCGTACCGGGAGTCGCTGATGACTGTCGGGATGGTGCTGGTCGCCGCCGCCATCGCCGCCGCGCCCAGTGTGCTGATCGACGCCGTGCCGGCCTGGATCGTGGCCGTGGCGTGGGCGTTCGGCTGCTTCGGGATGGGTCTGGTGATCTCCTCCAGCAGCGTTCTGCTGCTCCACCTCTCCGCGCCCAGCGAGGCCGGTACCAACTCCGCCGCGCTCCAGATCTCCGACGGTCTGTCCAACGTCATGCTGCTGGCCATCGGCGGCGCCGCCTTCGCGGCCCTGGGTGGCGGCACGGTCGCCCACGCCGCGACGGACGCCTCCGGCGGCTCCTCGACGGCCTTCGCGGCGGTGTTCCTGCCGATGGCGGTGGTGGCGCTGCTGGGCGCCTTCGTGACGCGACGGCTGCGGGTTCCGGCCGGGTGACGCGGGTGCGGGCGGGGGCCGACCGGGCGGAATGGGTGCCGAATGGAATCGGAACGGGTGCCGTACGGGTTCGGTGCGGGCGGTGGGGATTCGCGTACGGGCGGTGCGCGGGTGCCGTACGGGCGGTGTGGGTTCCGTACGGGCTGGTCATCGGCGGGGTGTCCGGTGAACCGGCCCGCGGCTGATGATCGCCCGGCGGCTCGGGGTGTCGTAGGCCGGGATGTGACCTGGGTCCCACCCGCGGGTGCCCCGGCATCGTCCGCGCGTTGACGGGGGCGGGGCGCCGGTAGGGTGGCCCGGTTGTCATACGTAGCCCCCGTACAGCCCCGCACAGCGCGGTACGCCAACGGCGCCTTGCGACCCCGCCCGACCACACCGGAGACCGTGACTACCGCCCGCCCGTCGCCCGCCACCACCCTCAATGGAGGGCCCTCCGGGCCCACACCTATGTCTTCTTCCTCCCCCTCCTCCCACTCCTCCCACCTGTCGCCCGCCTTCCCGGGCCGGGCGCCCTGGGGTACCGCCAGCAAGCTGCGGGCCTGGCAGGAGGGGGCGATGGAGAGGTACCTCCAGGAGCAGCCGCGCGACTTCCTCGCGGTCGCCACGCCCGGCGCCGGGAAGACCACCTTCGCGCTGACGCTCGCGTCCTGGCTGCTGCACCACCATGTCGTGCAGCAGGTGACCGTGGTCGCGCCCACCGAGCATCTGAAGAAGCAGTGGGCGGAGGCGGCGGCCCGGATAGGGATCAGGCTCGACCCGGAGTACAGCGCGGGGCCGCTCAGCAAGGACTACCACGGCGTCGCCGTCACCTATGCGGGCATCGGCGTGCGGCCCATGCTGCACCGCAACCGCGTCGAGCAGCGCAAGACCCTGGTCATCCTGGACGAGATCCACCACGCCGGTGACTCCAAGTCCTGGGGCGAGGCGTGCCTGGAGGCGTTCGAGCCCGCGACGCGCAGGCTCGCGCTGACCGGTACGCCGTTCCGGTCCGACACCAACCCCATCCCCTTCGTGGCGTACGAGGAGGGCAACGACGGCATCCGGCGGTCCTCCGCCGACTACACCTACGGGTACGGTTCCGCGCTCGCGGACGGCGTGGTGCGGCCCGTCATCTTCCTCTCCTACAGCGGCAACATGCGCTGGCGCACCAAGGCGGGCGACGAGATCGAGGCACGGCTCGGCGAGCCGATGACCAAGGACGCGATCAGCCAGGCGTGGCGTACGGCGCTGGACGCGCGCGGCGACTGGATGCCGGCCGTGCTGCGCGCCGCCGACCAGCGGCTGACCGAGGTCAGGAAGGGGATCCCGGACGCCGGTGCGCTGGTCATCGCCTCCGACCAGGACTCGGCGCGGGCGTACGCGAAGCTCATCCGGGACATCACCGGGCACAAGGCCACGCTGGTGCTGTCCGACGACTCGGGTGCCTCCGACCGGATCGACGAGTTCAGCGGCAACACCGACCGCTGGATGGTCGCGGTGCGGATGGTGTCCGAGGGCGTCGACGTGCCGCGTCTCGCGGTCGGCGTGTATGCGACGACCATTTCCACGCCGCTGTTCTTCGCGCAGGCCGTTGGGCGTTTTGTTCGTTCGCGCAGGCGCGGTGAGACCGCTTCGGTGTTCCTGCCGACCGTGCCCGATCTGCTCGGGTTCGCCAATGAGATGGAGCGCGAGCGCGACCACGTCCTCGACAAGCCGAAGAAGGACGGCGAGGAGGACCCGTACGCCGAGGAGGACAAGCTCCTCCAGGAGGCCGAGAAGCAGCAGGACGAGGACACCGGCGATCAGGACATGCTGCCCTTCGAGGCGCTGGAGTCCGACGCGGTCTTCGACCGGGTGATGTACAACGGCGCCGAGTTCGGGATGCAGGCGCACCCGGGCAGCGCGGAGGAGCAGGACTACCTCGGCATTCCGGGGCTGCTGGAACCCGATCAGGTGCAGTTGCTGCTCCAGAAGCGGCAGGCCCGGCAGATCGCGCACAGCCGCAAGAAGCCGGACGACGAGGCCGATCTGCTGGAGATGCCCGCCGAGCGGCGCCCCGTCGTCAGCCACAAGGAGCTGATGGAGCTGCGCCGTCAGCTCAACAACATGGTCGGCGCGTACGTCCACCAGAGCGGCAAGCCGCATGGCGTCATCCACACCGAACTGCGCCGGGTGTGCGGGGGGCCGGCGAGCGCCGAGGCGACGGCAGGGCAGTTGCGCCAGCGGATCGCCAAGGTGCAGGAGTGGGCTACGCGGATGCGGTGACCCTGCGGTGGCCGGGGCCGGGGCCGGGGCAGGTGCCGCGGCTGGGGCTGGGGCTGGGGCTCGCGTCGGCCGGGGCTGAGGCCGGGGCTGGGGCTGTTGTGCGGGCGGTTGTTCATGCCCATGGGTGGCCGTTGTGCGAACGATCAGCTTCCCCAGAGCGAACGATCACCCCATCCGCGTCAGACGTGATCGTTCGTGCGGACACTCTCGTGCGTATCTGGTCAATGTGAGTAAGTCCATACCGGCCATTGACCGGATTCTGGACGGAGCCTTCCGCTGAGCGAACCGGCTCGCTACTGTCCCGCTACGCACACGCCCCGTGGCAGCGTCGCCGCGGAGCGCAGCCGTGAAGCGACTTGGGCCCGGACGCCGTCGGGCCGTCAGCCGATCGGCAGCCTCTGATGCGCGTCGCCGAACGGGACTCGGTGACGCCCCGCCGCCGCAGAGGCCGCCGACCTCACCACTAAGGAGTGGGCGTCGTGACCGCGGAGACCTCTCAGACGCTCGACCGGGGCCTGCGGGTCCTCAAACTGCTGGCCGACACGGACCACGGGCTGACCGTCACGGAGCTGTCCAACAAACTGGGCGTCAACCGGACCGTCGTCTACCGCTTGCTGGCGACCCTGGAACAGCACGCCCTCGTCCGACGTGACCTGGGCGGACGTGCCCGGGTCGGGCTCGGGGTACTGGGCCTGGGCCGCCAGGTGCACCCACTGGTGCGGGAAGCGGCGCTGCCCGCCCTGCGCTCGCTCGCCGAGGACATCGGCGCCACCGCGCATCTGACCCTGGTGGACGGCGCGGACGCGCTCGCCGTGGCCGTGGTCGAGCCGACCTGGACCGACTATCACGTGGCCTACCGGGCCGGGTTCCGGCATCCGCTGGACCGGGGTGCCGCCGGCAAGGCGATCCTCGCCGCGCGGCAGCAGCCGCTGGACGACCCCGGCTTCACCCTCGCCCACGGTGAGATGGAGTCCGGCGCGAGCAGCGCCGCCGCGCCGCTGATCGGGGTCACCGGTGTCGAGGGCAGTGTCGGGGTGGTCATGCTGTCCGACGCGGTGCCGGAGCGGGTGGGGCAACGGGTCGTGGACGCGGCGCGGGAGGTGGCGGAGGCGTTGCGGTGAGCGGGGTGCCCGGGCGGCGCCCGGGGGATGGGTGCGGTGCTTTTTCGGCTGCGGGTGGTGGGTGGCTGGTCGCGCAGTTCCCCGCGCCCCTGGGGGCGATTCGGCTGACGCACGTCCCGAGGCCCCCGGTGTCCCCGCGCGTGGCCCTGCGGCCCATGGAACGCGTGCGCGCCGTTAGATTGATCCCGTGCTCTCTCGCCTCACGCGCCCCCAGGCCCTCGCCGTCTGTGCCCTGCCCGCCGTGGCCCTGATCGCCACGGCGGTGTTCGCGCCGCTGCCGTTCTCGGTGGCGCAGCCCGGTCTGACGGCGAACGTGCTCGGCGACAACCAGGGCGAACCCGTGATCACCATCTCCGGCGCGCCGACCCGCGAGACCAGCGGCCAGCTCCGTATGACGACGATCGAGGCGACCAGCCCGGACGCGAACGTCGGGCTGGGTGAGGTGATCGACAGCTGGTTCGCCACTGATCGAGCGGTCATGCCGCGCGACGCCGTCTACCCGAGCGGGGACAGCGTCAAGGAGATCGAGCAGTACAACGCCGAGCAGATGGAGCAGTCCCAGGACGTCGCCACCCAGGCCGCGCTCGCGCATCTGGACCTGAGCGAGCGCGAGGTGAAGGTCACCCTGAAACTCGCCGACGTCGGCGGCCCCAGCGCGGGCCTGCTCTTCTCGCTCGGCATCATCGACAAGCTCGACGGCGACGGCCGCGGCGGCGATCTCACCGGGGGCCGGACGATCGCCGGTACCGGAACGATCACCGCGGACGGCGCGGTCGGCGCGGTCGGGGGAGTGGCCCTGAAGACGCAGGCCGCGCGGCGCGACGGCGCCACCGTCTTCCTGGTCCCGAAGGCGGAGTGCGGCGACGCCCAGGCGGAACTACCGGCCGGCCTGCGCCTGATCCCGGTGACGACCCTGGACGGCGCGGTGGACTCACTGGTGGCGCTGGAGACGGGGTCCGGGGCTGTACCCAGTTGCTGAGGGCGGGGCCGCGGCCGGGCTAGCGGGTGAGGACCGGCCGGGGCGGGGTCGCCAGCCGCAGCCCCAGTTCCACCAGGGTCCAGCCGAGCCGGGCCCGCAGATCGCGCGGGCGCCGGGCGGTGAGCGCGAGTCGGTACGCGTCGGCGTCGGCGCGCAGTTCGGCGGCGCGCGCGTGGTGCAGGGCGAGGAATGTCTCGGGGTGCGTCATGGGGCGGGCCTCTCTGACTCGGTGGCGATCGGGAAGGCGTGTGTGTGGACGCGTACCGGGGTGGCCCCGGGGGTCTCCCGCGCCCGGTAGCCCTCCAGCAGCAGGTGCATCTCCTGGACGAGTTCGGCGGCCTGCTCCGGTGTCAGCCGTAGCGTCCAGTCGCTCAGGTCGGTGGCGTCGGACCAGTCCGGCGCCCAGTCTTCGCGGGTGCCGACCCAGGTCGACACCTCGCGGGCATGCATGCTCGCGATCTCGTGCAGAAACGCCGTCGCGGCCCCGCGTGTGGCCGGATCGGCGTCCCGGAGCAGAGTGTCGTCGAGGCTGACGCCCTGGTCGGCGGCGCGCCACCAGCGCTCACGCCCCCTGCCGCGCTCGGGCGCGTCTTCGACGAAGCCGTGGGCGGCGAGTTGCCGCAGGTGGTAGCTGGTGGCTCCGCTGGACTCGCCCAGCCGTTCGGCGAGCATCGACGCGGTGGCGGGACCGTTGAGCCGTAGTTCGCGCAGCAGCTGCATGCGCAGAGGGTGGGCCAGCCCGCGCAGGGAGCGGGCGTCGAGGGGGCGGACGTGAAAGTCCTGGGCGTCGTCCATGCGTACAAAGGTAGCCTTGCAAAGGAATGCTTGCAACGACTTCTTTGCAAGAAGTCCTTTGGAAGAAGAGGTCCCACTGGTCCAGCTCAGAGCCAACCGCGCCCGCCGGCCCTCACCCCTCCCTCACGAACCCCTCCCCCTTCAGCCAGTCCAGTGCCACGTCGTGCGGATCGTCCCCGTCGACGTCCACCTTCGCATTGAGCGTCTGCGCCACCTCGTTGTTCAGCTTCCTCGTGATCGGATCGAGTACGTCCGCGATGGCCGGCCACTTCTCCAGGGCCTTGGTGTTGATCTCGGGCGCGGCGTTGTAGACCGGGAAGAACTTCCGGTCGTCCTGCATGACCACCAGGTTCATGGACTTGATCCGCCCGTCGGTGGTGAACACCTCGCCATAGGTGCACGCCCCCTTGGCCGTCTGGGTGTAGATGATCCCGGCGTCCATCTGCGTGATGTTCGCCGCCGGGATGTTCATTCCGTACGCCTTCTGCATCCCCGGCAGCCCGTCCGCGCGGTTGGCGAACTCGCCCTCCACGCACAGCGTCACCGCGCCCGGGTCGGACCGGGACAGCTCGGCGACCTGGGAGAGCGTCCTGGTGCCGTACTTCTCGAAGTTGGCCTGGTTCATGGCCAGCGCGTACGTGTTGTCGAGGGTGGCCGGAGGCAGCCAGGTCAGCCCGTTGCGGGCGTCCGCCTCGCGGACCGCCTCCCACTGCTGCCGGGCGTCGGGGATCGGCCCGCTGTTGCCGAGGTACGTGATCCAGGCGGTGCCGGTGTACTCGTACATCCCGTCCGCCTCGCCGGTCCTGACGGCCTCGCGGGCGCCGATCGAACCCTGGATCCCTGTTCGGTCGAGCACTTCCGCTCCGGCCGCCTCCCAGGCGATGCCCATGATCGCGCCGAGGATCAACTGCTCGGTGAACTCCTTGGACGTCACGGTCAGCTGCGCCCCCTTGAGCGGTTCGCCCTGACCGATCGAACCCGGACGAACATCGTCCACCATGGGCGAGCCGCTGGTCAGCCCGCAGCCGGGGGTGGCCAGCAGCATCGCCCCGGCCAGCGCCAGGCACAGCCGCCGTGGCCGTCGTACGGTCCTCATGTCCCCACCTCCAGGCCCCTGGGCCGCAGCAGCAGTTCCGCCAGGGTGGCCAGCCAGTCCACGAGCAGGGCGAGCGCGATCGTCAGGATCGAACCGAGCACCAGCACCGGCATCCGCTGGGTGGTGATGCCGGTGGTGATCAGCACACCCAGGCCGCCGCCTCCGCCGAAGGTCGCCAGGGTGGCCGTACCGACATTGAGCACCAGGGCCGTGCGCACCCCCGCCAGGATCAGCGGCACCGCCAGCGGCAGCTCCACGCGGGAGAGCACCCCCGCCGACGACATGCCGATGCCCCGGGCCGCTTCGAGCAGCGTCGGATCGTTCGCTCGCAGACCGGCGATCGTATTGGCCAGCACCGGCAGCAGGGCGTAGATGATGATGCCGATCAGGGCGGCCCTGGTGCCGATGCCCAGCCAGATCACCAGCAGGGCGAGCAGACCGATCGCCGGGGTCGCCTGGCCGACGTTCGCGATCGCCATGGCCACCGGCTGGGCCTTCCGGAACGACCTGCGGGTCAGCAGGATGCCCAGCGGGATCGCGATGATCAGCACGAAGAACGTGGAGACCACGGTCAGCTGCACGTGCTGCCACAGCGCCTTGGAGACCTGGCCGTTCGACAGCGCGTTCTCGGAGATCGGGTCCAGGTCGGCCTGCGCGAACCACAGCCAGGTCGCCAGCAGCAGCGCCACCAGGAACGCCGGCAGGAAGGTGAGCTTCTGCCAGGTGATCCGGCGTGCCGCCGGACGCGGCGGGGGCGGTGGCTCCTTGTCCGCCGGGACCTCGCCCTCGTCCCGGAACGGATGCCCCTTGACGTCGTGCTCGCCCGGCGGGCGGCTCTGGTCGGACGAGGTGGTCACGCCGTCGCCTCCTGGGTGCCGCCCTCCTGTTCGGCCTGCGTCTGCCGCGCCCGCACCTCGGCGAGCTGATGCTGGTGCTCCATGGCTTCCAGACGGTCGGCCTCCAGCATTTCGTGCACGGAGTTCATGAGCGTTTCCATGTCGACCACGCCGGTGTACTCGCCGCGCCGCCCGGTCACCGCCACCCGCCCGGCGTTGTCGATGAGCACCGCCTCCAGCGCGTCGCGCAGGGTCGCGTCCCGGGTGACCGTGTCGTGCACGAGCGTGCCCGCCCGCGCGAGCGATCCCTTGGCCCGCATAAGATCGCCGCGCCGCAGCCACTTGTAGGGCCGGCGGCGCTTGTCGAGGAGCAGGATCTCGTTGGTGCCGCTGGAGCGCAGCAGATCGAAGATGGCCTGGAGCGGATCGTCCATGGTCACCGTCGGGTAGTCGGTGATCTCCACGTCCCGCACGCGGGTCAGGTTCAGCCGCTTCAGGGCCGCCCCCGCGCCGACGAACCCGGACACGAAATCGTCCGCCGGATTGGTCAGGATCGCTTCCGGCGTGTCGAACTGCGCGATGTGCGAACGCTCACGCAGGACCGCGATCCGGTCCCCGAGTTTGATCGCCTCGTCGAAATCGTGCGTGACGAACACGATCGTCTTGTGCAGTTCGTGCTGGAGCCGGATCAGCTCGTCCTGCAAGTGATCACGAGTGATCGGATCGACCGCGCCGAACGGCTCGTCCATCAGCAGCACCGGCGGATCCGCCGCCAGCGCCCGCGCCACCCCGACCCGCTGCTGCTGCCCGCCGGACAACTGGCGCGGATAGCGGCCGTGGAACTCGCCCGGATCGAGCCCTACCAGATCGAGCATCTCCTCGACCCGCCCCCGGACCCGCGCCCTGGACCAACCGATCATCTTCGGCACGAGCGCGATGTTCTGCGCGACCGTCATGTGCGGGAACAGCCCCGACGACTGGATGGCGTAGCCGACCTTGCGGCGCAGCTTGACCGGATCAATGTCGGTCACGTCCTCGCCATTGATCCGGATACGGCCACTGGACGGCTCGATCAACCTGTTGATCATCTTGAGCGTGGTCGACTTACCGCATCCCGACGGCCCGACGAAGATGACCGTCTCACCCGCCTTGATCTCCATGCTGACGTTGTCGACGGCGGGCTGCGGACTGCCCGAGTACCGCTTGCTGAGGCTCTCCAGCTCGATCGTGGCCCCGGTGGCAGCGTCAGGCACGGATCCCCCTGGGAATGGTCAGCCGGCCGATCAGGACGTACGCGGCGTCGAACAGCAGGGCCAGGACGATGATCCCGAGTGTGCCCGCGAGCACCTGGTTGAGCGCGTTCTTGCTGCCCAGTGAGGAGATCCCGCGGAAGATCTCGTTGCCGAGGCCGGGACCGGAGGCGTAGGCGGCGATCGCGGCGATGCCCATCAGCATCTGTGTGGAGACCCGGATACCGGTCAGGATCGGCGGCCAGGCCAGCGGCAGCTCGATCCGCGTCAGCCGCATCACCCGGGACATCCCGATGCCGGTGGCCGCGTCGACCAGGGTCGGATCGACCCCGCGCAGGCCGACGATCGCGTTCCGCACGATCGGCAGCAGTCCGTACAGGGTCAGCGCGATCACCGTCGGCGCCACGCCGAGCCCCACGATCGGGATGAGCAGACCGATCATGGCCAGGGACGGAACGGTCAGCAGGGTCGTGGTCGCCGTGGTGGCGAGCCCGGCGGCCCATTCGGTCCGGTAGGTGACCACCCCGACCAGCACCCCGATCAGCGTCGCGACGACCATGCACTGGAATACGGCACTGGCGTGCTGATACGCGTCGACGAGAAGCTGCGCGTGCTGATTGCCCAGGTACTCCCAGAAGTTCACACCCTCACCCCGGTCGGCCGGCCCGACTGCGTCCTCCGCGCGCGGCCCCGAGGACGGGCGTCACTCCTGGAGCGCCGCCTGCTCCACCAACGGGATGATCCGCAGCGGAACGGGGTTCTCCATGACGATCGCCGTGGAGGCCCGGACAATGCCATCAAAGCCGACAACGCGATCGATCACCCGCTGGAGATCGGCGTTGGAGCGGGCGACCAGCCGGCACATCATGTCCCCCGTGCCGGTCGTGGTGTGCAGTTCCAGCACCTCCGGAACGGTCGCCAAGTGCGCCCGCACATCCGGCCCTTGCCCCTGCCGGATCTGGAGAGTGGCGAACGCCGTGACCGGATAGCCGAGGGCCGCCGGATCGACCTGCGGCCCGAATCCCCGGATGACGCCATTCGACTGAAGGCGATCAAGACGCGCCTGCACGGTTCCGCGCGCCACGCCGAGCCGCCGGGACATCTCCAGCACACCGATGCGCGGCTCCCGCGCCAGCAGCACGATGATCCCGCCGTCCAGCCGATCGATCGCCACGGCACCCTCCGCCTCCGGCGGCCCTCCTGTACAGAGCGGCGCCTCGCTCACCCACACGCTGATCAGATTGTCCAGCGAAAGCGCAAGCTACTGCACATCATGCGGAGTACGGGAGATGCGTGCGCCTATGACCCGCGCCACAGCCCCTCCGCCGACCGTGCCACCTGCCCTCCGCCGGACAGGAACGGCCGGGTTCAGGCGGACCACCCGTGCGAGGGCCACCCCGCACCCCTCACCCCGCCCCACCGCCCATCTCCGGCACCTCTCCCACCGGAGCCTCGCCGAGTTCCTCCAGGGCCGCCCGGGCCGCCGGGGCGTACAGCGGTGAGAAGTACGGATTGATCCGCAGCGCCTCGTCCAGGTGGCGCCGCGCCGGGCCCTCCCGCCCCAGTGATCGTTCGATCATCCCGCGGTGATAGGCGTACAGCGCGTTCCGCTCCCCGCCCCCCTCCCGGGCCTCGGTCGCCCGTGTCGCCAGCTTCAGCGCTTCCTCGTCCTCACCCGTGCGGTGCAGGGCCCAGCCCAGGGCGTCCGCGACCGCCGTGGACGGCTGGCGCCGCCACTCCTCGCGCAGCACCCGCACCGCTTCCTGCGCATCGCCGTGGTCGGCCTCCAGCCGCCCCAGGAGCAGTTCCCCGTCCACCCCGTCCGCCGCCGCGCCGCGCACCTGGTCGCGCAGCAGGTCGTACTGCTCCTGGGCGGACTGTCCCAGCCGCAGCGATTCGTACAGTTCGCCGAGTTCGAGCGTGTACTCCGGTGCCGGCTGGTTCGTGAGCGCCGCGCGGTACGCGCTCAGCGCCTCCGACGTACGCCCCAGCGCGGCCAGGGTGCGTGCCTGGCCCGCCTGCGCGGCCCGCTGGTCGGGGTCCGCGCGCCGGGCCTCGGTGAAGTGCCGCAGGGCCACCGCCAGGTCGCCGCGTTCCCAGGCGAGCTGTCCGGCCCGTTCCAGCCAGGCCGCGCGCTCGGCCGGCTGCTCCGCGGCGGCTGCCGCGTCGGACAGCACGGCCGCCGCGTCCTCCCGCCAGCCCAGGTCCCGGTAGACCGCGGCGGCCCGCGCCTGGACGGCCGGACCCGCGTGCAGCTCCATCAGCCGATCCAGTGTCCGCTTGACCGCTTTGTGATCACCGAGTCCGGTGTACGCGTCGATGAGCTGCGGATACGTGGTCCAGCGCCGAGCGTTTCCCTGTTGCGCGGCCTCCGCCCACTCGCGCGCCGCGGGGAAGTCACGCCGCGCGTTCGCCAGCGCCGCGAGCCCCTCCAGCGCCGGCACGTTCCCGCGCGGGCGCACCTTCAGCGACGTACGCAATGCCTGCTCGGCCGTCGGGTAAAAGGCGGCGTCCGCCAGCCGCCGCCCCTGCTCGACGTACGCCGTGCCCAGCAGCGCCCACGCACCGGCGTCCCTCGGGCGCTCCCGCACCCGGGTCTCCTGCTCGCCGATCAGCACCGCCAGATCGGACAGCCCGGCCGGCGCCCCGCCCGTGACCGCCGCCCGCGCCAGCGCTCCCGGACCCGGCGGCGCCGGCGGCCCCTCCGCCGGTCGCCACCACCGCCACGCCGACATCCCGGCGAGCACGACACACCCGGCGAGCGAAACGATCAGCGCGGTTCTGATCACCCGCCGGGACCGGCGCCGCCGCGGGCCGCCCGGATCCACTCTCTGCTGGATCTCCATGCCGCTCACTCTGCGTCAGTGCGACGGTCCGGCCCCGGCGGCCGATGCGGGCGCCCATGGGGTTCACACCGATGGCCCCGGGTGTCACGCTGTGATCATGAGCCGTATCGAAGCCGCACCCGACGAGGTGCAGGGCAACCTCACCGACCGGCTGCTGGCGGGTCTGCCGGCCGAGGCCGTCCTGACCGACCCCGACATCACCGCCTCCTACGCCAACGACATGGCGAGCTTCTGCCCGGCCGGCACGCCGGCCGTGGTCGTGCTGCCGCGCACGGTCGAACAGGTCCAGCACGTCATGCGCGTCGCCACCGACCTGCGCCTCCCGGTCGTCCCGCAGGGCGCCCGCACCGGACTCTCCGGCGGCGCGAACGCCTCCGAGGGCTGCATCGTGCTGTCCCTGACCAAGATGGACCGCATCCTGGAGATCAGCCCGGTCGACCGGATCGCCGTCGTCGAGCCCGGCGTCGTCAATGCCACGCTCTCCCGCGCGGTGGGCGAACACGGTCTCTACTACCCGCCGGACCCCTCCAGCTGGGAGACCTGCACCATCGGTGGCAACATCGGCACCGCCTCCGGCGGCCTGTGCTGCGTGAAGTACGGGGTGACCGCCGAGTACGTCCTCGGACTCGACGTCGTCCTCGCCGACGGCCGCCTGATGTCCACCGGCAGGCGCACCGCCAAGGGCGTCGCCGGATACGACCTCACCCGGCTGCTCGTCGGCTCCGAGGGCTCGCTGGGGATCGTCGTCCGAGCGGTCCTGGCGCTGCGCCCCAAGCCGCCGGAGCAACTCGTGCTCGCCGCCGAGTTCTCCTCCGCCGCCGACGCCTGCGACGCCGTGTGCCGGATCATGGCGGGCGGCCATGTCCCCTCCCTGCTGGAGCTGATGGATCGTACGACCGTCAAGGCGGTGAACGATCTCGCGCACATGGGGCTGCCGGAGACCACCGAGGCGCTGCTCCTCGCCGCGTTCGACACGCCGGACCCCGCGGCCGATCTCGCGGCCGTCGGGGCGCTGTGCGAGGCCGCGGGCGCCACCGAGGTGGTCCCGGCCGACGACACCGCCGAATCCGAACTGCTCCTCCAGGCACGCCGCCTGTCGCTCACCGCCCTGGAGGCGGTCAAGGGCGCCACGATGATCGACGACGTGTGCGTTCCCCGCTCCCGCCTCGGCGAGATGCTCGAAGGCGTCGAACGGATCGCCGACAAGTATCGGCTGACCATCGGCGTCTGCGCCCACGCGGGCGACGGAAACACCCATCCCACCGTCTGCTTCGACGCACAGGACCCCGATGAGTCCCAGCGGGCCCGCGAGTCCTTCGACGAGATCATGGCGCTCGGCCTGGAACTCGGCGGCACGATCACCGGCGAACACGGCGTGGGCGTCCTGAAGAAGGAGTGGCTGGCGCGCGAGATCGGCCCGGTGGGGCTGGAGATGCAGCGGGCCGTCAAGCAGGCCTTCGACCCGCTGGGCATCCTCAACCCGGGCAAGCTGTTCTGACCCCACCTCCGCCGGGCCCCGGCGCTCACTCGCCGTCCTTGGACTCGTCCGAGGGCCACGGGTCGCGCAGCCACAGATCGTCGGCCGGAGTGGGGGCCAGCAGCTCGGCGAGGCCGTCGTCGATGCCGAGCTGCTCGGCCTCGGTGCCCGGCGGGACCACCCGCAATGTTCGTTCCAGCCACGCCGACACCTGCGCCGCCGGGGCCTCCATCAGCGCGTCGCCGTCCGGCGAACTCAAAGCGATCAGCACGACGGTGCGCCCTTCGACCTTCGTCGGCCACACGCGTACGTCCCCGTGCCCGCACGGCCGGAACACCCCCTCCACGAGCAGTTCGCGCGCGAACGTCCAGTTCACCGGGTGCTCGGAGTTGATGTGGAAGGAGATGTGGATGGCGTACGGATCGTCGGTGCGGTAGCTCAGCCGGGCCGGGACCGGGACGCTCCGCTCGGGCGACAGGATGAGCCTCAGTTCCAGCTCACGTTCCACGACGGTGTACATGACGGGCGGTTCCTCTCTTGCCTGTTCGTGCGTGTTCGTGTGCGTTCGCACGTTTTCGTGTCCGAACGGGCCGCCTTTCGCGGGCCCGCGTGAGTGCAGAGAGGGAAGAGGGCGGAGCATTACGCGACTTCGGCAGGATTTTTTCCGAGACTCTTTCGGACGCCCCTCAGTGACTCCCCCCGAACGCCCCCGCAGGGTCCCCGGGAGGCTCCCTCGAACGCGCCTCCGGTCCCCGGCGATCTTCAGGGACGTAGCACATTCGTGCCTGGAACGAGTGGGTCCGGCGGGACGGGCCGTGGGGATTGCGCCGGTCTGATAGATGTGGAGCACCCTTACCCACCCGCGAGCAGATACGGGACGACGGACATGAGCGCCCCAACCCCGGCACCAGGCGACGACAGGCCCCGCGAGGGGTACTACCCGGACCCCTCCATCCCCGGATACGTCCGCTACTGGAACGGCGCCTCCTGGGTGCCGGGCACCAGCCGCCCCGCCCCGGCCGACGGCGAACCGCTCAGCCCCCCGCCCGGCGTCCAGCCCGCCGCCCCGGCCCCCGCACCCGTCTCCGCCGCGCCGGTCGAGGAGACCGGCCCGCACTTCTTCGACGAGGACCCCGAACCCGCCCCGGCCGCGGGCGAGCACTACGGCAGCCGTCCCGAACCGGCCACCGCCTGGGGCGCCGACCGCAGCCGCCAGTCCGGTTACGGCGGCGACCAGGACCGGCGGGTGTCCTGGGGTTCCCCGCAGCCCGACGCCGACGCCCCACGGCAGGCCGCCGACCCGCGCGTGGCCCACGGCGCCGAACCACCCGCCGCGCCCCAGCCCGCCGCCACGGCCCAGCCGCCCGCCCCCGGGCAGCCGCCCGCCCCCGCCCAGCCCGACGGCCGATCCTCCCGCGCCGACGGCGTCGCGACCATCCCGCCCACCGAGGGCATCGGCGAGGCACCCGACCCCGGCACCTTCGTCTTCCGCCGCCCCCGTACGTCAGGGCCGGGCCCCCGCTCCGAGTCCGCGAGCGGCGCGGCGCCGATCCCCGACCCCGGCACCATGACCTTCCGCCCGGTGCCGCCTCGTAGCGGACCCCAGGGCCTGTCGACGCCCGGCCGGAATCAGGGGCAGGGCCAGGGCTACGGCCACAGCCAAGGCCCCGCGCAGCATCAAGCCCAGGGCCAGGGCCAAGCCCAGGGGCAGCACCAGGTCCAAGGCCAGATCCAAGCGCAAGGCTCAGGACCGGGCTTCGGCGCGGGCACGGCGGCCCCCGACCGCGCGGGCGCCGCCCAGCACGTCACCCCGCATGCCCAGGCCCAGGCCCAGGCCCATGCCCAGGCCCAGGCCCAGGCCCAGGCCCAGGCACCGGCACAAGCCCCGGCCCCGTCCGTCCCCTCCCAGTCCACGCCCCCGCGGCGCACCCCGGAACCCGCCCCGCAGCCCACCCCCCAATCCGTCCCGCCGCAGTCCGGCACTCCCTCGGGCGCCCCCTCCAACGCCCCCCTCACCAGCGGCCCCGGCGGCGGACAGTCCTCCTGGGCGCAGCAGGTGCACCAGCTGGCCGGGGCGTCCGGCGGGGCCGGTGGCTCCGGCGACGAGCCCGTGGTGCCCTGGCGTCCGCCGGCCGACGACCCCTTCCAGGCGATGGCCCGGCGCCAGACGGAGGCCCGCCCCGCCGCGCTGGGCAAGCGCCTGGTGGCCCGGCTGGTCGACACGCTGGCCGTCGCGGCGGTCACCGCGGTCGCCGCCGTACCCCTCGGCACCAGAGCCCTGGACCACATCAACGGCAAGATCGACGAGGCGAAGCTCTCCGGACGGACCGTCACGGTCTGGCTGCTCGACGGCACCACGTCGGTCTATCTGGCCATCGTCCTCGGCGTGCTCCTGCTCTTCGGCGTGCTCTACGAGGCGCTGCCCACCGCCAAATGGGGCCGCACGCTCGGAAAGCGGCTGCTCGGCCTGGAGGTGCGGGACATCGAGGGGCACGCGGCCCCGACCTTCGGCGCCGCCCTGCGCCGCTGGCTGGTCTACAGCGTGCCGGGGCTGCTCTGCTTCGGGCTGATCGGCGTCCTGTGGTGCCTGTTCGACAAGCCGTGGCGACAGTGCTGGCACGACAAGGCGGCACGGACGTTCGTGGCGGGCTGAACCGAGACAGGGCCCGCCGACCCGCTACGGGGCCGGGGCCGCACCCTGTTCGCCCCGACCTCGTACGCCGGTCCCGGTACGCCCCCCGACCCACCCCGTGCGCGGTCGGCGCCGCACCCCGACCACCCCGCCAGACACCCCGGGTCACCCCACCCCCGTACGCCGACCACCCCGCCCACGCCACCCCACCCACCCCATCCCCCATACGGCGAACACGACACCCGCCGCTCCCCCTCCCGCCCCGGATGATCCGGTACTCCGGACGGCCCCTCGCCGGATGCGGAGGTGGGGGGTTCGCGGTCCACTCGGGCCATGAGCACCCAACCGCCCCCCGGTTCCGGCGAGCCGCCGGATGACGACCCGTTCAGGAAGCAGCCCCCGCCCGGGGAAGGCGCGGGCTCACCGTACGACGCCCCCCAGCCACCCCCGCACGGCGGCCAGCCGCCCCGTTACGGCGACCAGCCGCCCCCCTCCGAGGGCGAGGGCGGCCAGCCCCCTCCCTACGGCGGCGCCGGTCAGCCACCCCCGTACGGCGGTGGCCCCTACGGCGGTCAGTCCCCGTACGGCACGCCCCCCGGCGGCTATCCGGGCGATCCGCTGGCCGGGATGCCGCCGCTCGCCGACAGCGGCCGGCGCACGCTCGCGCGGATCATCGACATGATCCTGGTCGGCATCGTGGTGTGGCTGATCACCTGGGGGTTCAACGTCGACGAGTACAACGTGAACTCCGACAGCGTCCAGGTCGGCCGTTCGCTCGCGCAGTCGGCGATCGCGGCCGTGCTCTACATGGCGTACGACACGTTCCTGATCTCCCGGACCGGTCAGACGCTCGGCAAGAAGTGGCTCAACCTGCGGGTGGCGAACCTGGACAACGGCAGCACGCCGTCGGTGCAGAGTTCGCTGATCCGCGCGGCGGTGCTGTGGATCCCGTTCGCCTTCTGCTGCGCCTGCGTGTGGACGGCGATCTGCGGTGGCTGGAGCTTCTTCGACAAGCCGTACAAACAGGGTCTGCACGACAAACCGGCCAAGACGGTGGTGGTGCGGACCAGCTGAGGCGGCGCCACCGCGCGGGCGCACCCCCGGGGTGCACGCACCCCCGCGTGAACGCCCCCGCGTGAACGCCCCGCGCACACGATGGCGGGGGCCGGGGGCCCACGGGGCGGCCCCCACCGGGTACTGGGGGGGGGGGTGGGGACGGGGGGGGGAGGGGTGGGGGGGCGGGGGGGGTCACGGTGGGTTGA
>NZ_JBHYUG010000090.1:18282-34602 GCF_042749375.1 Streptomyces sp. NPDC059477
CGCCGCCCCCCCCCGGGGGGGGCCCCCCCCCCCGCCTCACCCCCCCGCGGTCCCCCCGCCCCCCCCCCGTCGGGCGCCCGGGTAAACCCCGGGCCCCCCCATCGACGTATTCAGCTGTGGGGTGGTACGACCGGTCGGGAACGGGTGGGCTGACGGGTGGGTCAACGAGTGGTTTCCCGGACCGGCTGACGCGGGCGATGACGCGGACCAGCGGGCACCGTGACCGCCACCGGGTGCTGCGGCACGGGGGGTGCCACGGTGGTGGAGGGGATCCGCTTGGGGGACTTCTTCACAGGGGCCGTGACGGAGACGACCAGTCCCAGGGCCAGCGCCGTCACGGTGACGACGGCGATCCCCCCGGGGGAGTCCGTCTGTGACAGCAGCAGCATGGCGAGGGTCGACAGGATCACGGTGCACGAGCCGTAGACGAGCTGTGCGGCAGTCGGACGAGGCATGGCAATCGTGTCCTCGGAAGTGGGGGTGAGACTAGGTTGTCGGCCTGGCTTTCCGCCGACTTCCGGGCGTTCCGCCACTCGACTCTAACGGCGTGGATGCCCGAGGGGAACGAACGGTAAGCGTTACCTGACCTACTGTGCCGGAGCACAGGGGGCGCACCGAGTCATGACGTCCACCAAGTGGACGGTCACGCGCGCCCGTTGACGGCGTGGTTCCGCATATACGCGCAGGTGCGGGGCAGTTTGCACGGGGATGGGCCGCGGTGCGACGTTCGCTCAGCGGGGTGAACGTACCGCATAGTGCAATTGACCTGTCCAAGTCAAGATCTGTCTTTTCTTCTCAACCTCTAGTCGAATGACGTCACTTGACTACACGCGTTGATCAGGAGCGCGCGGGTTCCACACCACTCCCGGACCCCTCCTCCCGTGCGCCCGGACGCGGAGGAGGAACTCAAGTGACCAGTAGACCCTGGACGTTCAGAGCAGCGGCGACCGCCGTAGCGCTCGCCGCGGCCACCGCCACGATCTCCGGTTTCACCGTGGCCCAGGCCGACTCCACCCAAGCGTCCGCCACCACGGCCGTCGACCGCCAGGACCCGGCGTCGGCCCAGGCGAACGAAGAGCCCCACAACCTCAAGGGACCGCTCACCGACACCCAGACCGCTCAGCGCGAGGAAGCCCTCAACCAGGTCATCTCCGGCCAGGCCGAGGTCCAGGAGCGCAACGGCTCGCAGGTCGTGGAGCTGGAGTCCAAGAAGGGCGACAGCAAGTACGTCGAGCTGGGGCGGGAGAGCACCGACAAGATCTTCACCATCCTGGTCGAGTTCGGTGACCAGATAGACAGCCGCTACGGCGGCACCCCCGGACCCCTGCACAACGAGATCGCCGAGCCCGACCGGTCCAAGGACAACAGCACCGACTGGCAGGCGGACTACAACCAGGAGCACTACCAGGACCTGTACTTCGGCGAGGGCGCCGCCTCGATGAAGACCTACTACGAGAAGCAGTCCTCGGGCCGCTACTCGATCGAGGGCGAGGTCGCCGACTGGGTCACGGTCCCCTACAACGAGGCCCGCTACGGCTCCAACAGCTGCGTCCCGGACAACTGCGCCTGGTACGCGGTGCAGGACGGCGTCACCGCCTGGGCCGCGGGCCAGAAGGCGGCCGGCAAGACGGACGCCGAGATCACGGCGAAGCTCTCCGAGTACGACCAGTGGGACCGTTACGACCACGACGGCGACGGCGACTTCAACGAGCCCGACGGTTACATCGACCACTTCCAGATCGTGCACGCCGGTGAGGACGAGTCCGCGGGCGGCGGCGCGCAGGGCACGGACGCCATCTGGGCGCACCGCTGGTACGCCTTCGGCACGGACGCCGGCGCCACCGGCCCCGAGGGCAACAAGCTCGGCGGCACCCAGATCGGCACCTCCGGCATCTGGGTCGGCGACTACACCATCCAGCCGGAGAACGGCGGCCTCGGTGTCTTCGCCCACGAGTACGGCCACGACCTCGGTCTGCCGGACCACTACGACACCCAGGGCGGCGAGAACTCCACCGGGTTCTGGACCCTGATGTCCTCCGGCTCCTGGCTGGGCACCGGCGAGGACTCCATCGGCGATCTGCCCGGTGACATGACCGCCTGGGACAAGCTCCAGCTGGGCTGGCTGAACTACGACACGGCCACGGCCGCCACGGCGTCGAAACACACCCTGGGCGTCGCCGAGTACAACACCAAGAACGCTCAGGCCCTGGTGGTCGAACTGCCGGACAAGGAGGTCACCACCGAAGTGGTGCCCCCCGCGGAGGGCGCCACCCAGTGGTGGAGCGGCAGCGGTGACGATCTGCGCAACACGCTGACGCGATCGATCGATCTGACCGGAAAGACATCGGCGGACCTGACGTTCGACGGCTGGTACCAGATCGAGGCCGACTACGACTACCTCTACACCGAGGTGTCCACCGACGGCGGCGCCAACTGGACCACGATCGACGGCACGGTGGGCGGCCAGCCGATCCCGCGCGACGGCAGCGACAAGCCGGCCCTGACCGGTGTCGTCGACACCTACCAGCAGCTCTCGTACTCGCTCGACGCGTACGCGGGCCAGCGGATCGATCTGCGCTTCCGCTACGCCACCGACGGCGGTGTGGCGCTCAAGGGCTTCGCCGCCGACCGGATCTCGGTCGTCGCCGACGGCACCGCGCTGTTCACGGACAACGCCGAGAGCGCGGACCCGGCCTGGACCGCCGGCGGCTTCTCCCGCATCGGCGCGTCGTTCACCGACGACTACGCGCAGTACTACATCGCCGAGAACCGCCAGTACGTGTCGTACGACAAGACGCTCAAGGCCGGCCCGTACAACTTCGGCTTCTCCACCACCCGTCCGGACTGGGTGGAGCACTACCCGTACCAGAACGGCCTGTTGATCTGGAAGTGGGACACCTCCCAGGCGGACAACAACACCAGCGTCCACCCGGGCGCCGGTCTGGTGCTGCCGGTCGACTCCCACGCGACGCCGCTGAAGTGGTCGGACGGCACCCTGATGCGCAACCGCATCCAGTCCTACGACTCCACGTTCAGCCTCTCCCGCACGGACGGCATCACGCTGCACAAGGCGGGCGTGCCGACCCGGATTCCCTCGTCGAAGGGCGTGTCGGTCTTCAACGATCACACGAACACGTACTACGACCAGACGAACCCGACGGCGGGCGTCAAGATCACTGACACCAACACCAAGATCAAGATCGTCAAGGAGGCCAATAATGGCTCCACGATCACGCTCGAAGTGGGTCGTGCGGTGAAGTAAGCGACATTTACGCAGGTCAGGCGCGTATCGGCGGGAGCCCCTTGGCGGGCTGCCGCCGATCGTGTTTAGGTGCGTCCTGTGGTTCTCTTATTGACACCGGCTCGCACGGGGGTGTGACTGCATGGCCGCAGGAGGTTTCTGCAAGCTGCCGAACGGCACGGTGGTGGTGGCGCTGAATCTGCCCAGCCCCGCCCCCGACCGCCCGGCGGGCGTACGTGTGCTCGTCCACGCCCAGAACCGGGCACGCGCCCTGACCCGGCTGCGCAATCTCGGCCTGCGCGCGATCTACCTGCGCGGCAACACGGCGCCGCCCACCCCGGACGAGGTCACCGCCGTACTGCACCACCCCGACGGCCTCATATGGCGCACGGCCCCGGAGGACCTGCTCGGCGTGACCGAGCTGTGGCACCCGATCCGGGCGCTGCTGCGCAGACCGGCGGCGCCTGCGTAGGGGCCTGCCGCCGCTGTTGCCGTCGCTGTCGCCTTTCGCTGGCCCACCCGCGTGGCCTCGCCCGTGCCCTCGCCCGAGGGGCGGGCATGGCGGCTTCCTGGAAGCGCGGGAAGCCGCGGAAGCCCGTGAAGGCCGCGGAATCCCGGGGTGGCCCGGCCGGGGGACCCTTGAGGGGGTCCCGAGCGGCTCTAGGCGGGTCCCTGGCCGTTCACGACCGGCTTGCCGGTCAGTTCCACCCCGGCCCCGCGCAGGTCCTCCAGGGCCCGCTCGGTGGTCTCCGCGGCCACGCCGGCGGTCAGGTCCAGCAGCACCTGGGTGCGGAAGCCCTCGCGGACGGCGTCCAGGGCGGTGGCCCGTACGCAGTGGTCGGTGGCGATGCCGACCACGTCCACCTCGTCGATCTTCCGCGCGCGCAGCCAGTCGGCCAGCGAGGTGCCGTTCTCGTCGGCCCCCTCGAAGCCGCTGTACGCCGCCGCGTACGCCCCCTTGTCGAACACCGCGTCCACCGCGCCGGAGGCGACCGCCGGGGCGAAGTTCGGATGGAAGCCGACGCCCTCCGTGCCCGCGACACAGTGCGCGGGCCAGGAGTGCACGAAGTCCGGATTGTCCGCGAAATGGCCACCCGGCGCGATGTGACGGTCACGGGTGGCGATGACATGCCGGTATCCGGCCGGGGCCGGGGCCTGGGCGATCAGATCGGTGATGGCGGCGGCCACGTCGGCCCCTCCGGCCACCGCGAGACTGCCCCCCTCGCAGAAGTCGTTCTGCACATCGATGACGAGCAACGCACGACGCATGTTCGGTGTCCTTCGACGGTGGGTTCCGGGGCGATGGGTGCCCGGGGCGGTGGAGTCCGGGGGCGGCGGCCCGCTTCAGGAGGGCTTCGGGAACGCTGGGGTCGAGACCTGAACCTACGAGCCTAGAGAATCGGGGCCGGATAGGGGAGGGGCACTGACGGGAGCCGCGCGAACGATCATCATGCGCTGATCATTCGCGCACCGCGTCAGCCGACCGCCGCGTACTCGGTCGGGAGCACCGGTTCCCCGCGGGACAGCTGGGTCGCCGACAGGGGCAGCCTCGCACGCGCCGCCACGTGCCGCTCGCGCACGACGTCCAACGGCTCGCGCGTGATCACCTGACCACCCTTGATCAGCTCGACCAGCAGCTGAAGATCGGCCAGCTCGCCGGGAACGGACCCCGTACCGATCACCTCGGCCTCGGCCACTCCCCGCTCGTCCACCCGCCGGGCGGCCCACTTGCGCCCGCCGATGGACGTCTTGCCCCCGGTGGACCGCTTCGCGACCGGCACCAGCGGCGCCCTGGGATCGCCCGACTCGGCCCGCGCGACCAGCTTGTACACCATCGAGCAGGTCGGATGCCCCGACCCGGTCACCAACTGCGTGCCCACCCCGTACGCGTCCACCGGGGCCGCCGCCAGCGAGGCGATGGCGTACTCGTCGAGGTCGGACGTCACGATGATCCGCGTCCCGGTCGCCCCCAGCTCGTCCAGCTGCTGCCGCACCCGGTGCGCGACCAGCAGCAGATCCCCCGAGTCGATGCGTACGGCCCCCAGATCGGTCCCGGCCACCTCCACGGCCGTACGGACCGCATCGGCGACGTCGTACGTGTCCACCAGCAGCGTGGTGCCGCGCCCCATGGAGTCCACCTGGGCGCGGAAGGCGTCCCGCTCGTGGTCGTGCAGCAGGGTGAAGGCGTGGGCGCTGGTGCCGACGGTCGGGATGCCGTAGCGGAAACCGGCCGCGAGGTCGGACGTGGAGGAGAAGCCGCCGACGTACGCCGCGCGGGCGGACGCGACCGCGGCCAGCTCGTGCGTGCGCCGGGCGCCCATCTCGATCAGCGGGCGGCCCCCGGCGGCCGACGACATCCGCGAGGCCGCCGCCGCGATCGCGGAGTCGTGGTTGAGGATCGAGAGGATCACCGTCTCCAGGAGCACGCACTCGGCGAAGGAGCCCTCGACACGCATGATCGGCGACCCGGGGAAGTACACCTCGCCCTCGGGGTAGCCCCAGATGTCCCCGCGGAAGCGGTATCCGGCCAGCCACTCCAGGGTGTCCTCGTCCACGATCGATCGTTCGCGCAGAAAACCGATCACGGCGGCGTCGAAGCGGAAGTTCTCGACGGCGTCCAGTACCCGGCCGGTGCCCGCGACGACGCCGTAGCGGCGGCCGTGGGGCAGCCGCCGGGTGAAGACCTCGAAGACACTGCGCCGTTGCGCGGTGCCCGCCTTGAGGGCCGCCTGGAGCATCGTCAGCTCGTACTGGTCCGTGAAGAGCGCCGTCGACGGGACATCCACCGGCAGCCCAAGGTCTGCTGTGTTCATGACCCTTGATGCTACACCCCATCTCGTCAGTGTGACGATTTGTGGCGCACGTGGCAGCATGGGGGTTGTGACGTCAGCCGCTCCCATCGAGATCGAACGCACCGAGTCGGCGGAGGAGGTCTCTGCCGTACCGGAGCCCGACGTCCCCTGGGTCACGATCGTCCACAACGACCCCGTCAACCTCATGAGCTATGTGGCCTATGTCTTCCAGTCGTACTTCGGCTATTCCAAGGACAAGGCCCACAAGCTCATGCTCGACGTCCACCACAAGGGCCGTGCGGTCGTCTCCAGCGGGAGCCGCGAGGAGATGGAACGCGACGTGCAGGCCATGCACGGCTACGGCTTGTGGGCCACCCTCCAGCAGGACCGGAAGTAGCGATCGCCGCCATGCCAGGAACCTTCGAACCGCTCCCCGGCGGCGGCGCGGCCGTCGCGCTCGACGAGGTCGAGATCTCCATCATCCGGTCGCTGACCGTCCAATTGCTGGAACTGATCGGACCCGGCCCCGCCGAGGACACGCCCGACGACCCGCTCGCCGAGCTGTTCGCCGAGGGCCCGAGCGAACCGCCCTCCGACCCGGTCCTCAAGCGGCTCTTCCCGGACGCCTACACCGACCCCGAGCACACGCCCGCCTCCGCCGCGCAGGCCGAGGAGCGGCGCGCCCACTCCGCCGAGTTCCGCCGCTTCACCGAGAACGACCTCAGGGCCGGCAAGCGTGACAACGCCCTCGCGGTGATCCGCTCGCTGGACGAACTGGCGGCGGACGCCACCGGCTCCGGCGCGGTGCTCAAACTCTCGCCCGAGGACGCCCGGCCCTGGCTCGGCTCCCTGAACGATCTGCGGCTGGCGATCGCCACCCGGCTGGAGATCACCGACGAGGACGAGAGCGCCCTGCTGTACCGGCTCCCGGACGACGACGAGCGCAAGCCGTTGGTGATGGCGTACCTGTGGCTGGGCGGCCTCCAGGAGACGCTCGTCCAGACACTCATGCCGTGATCGCCCGTTCGCGCCTCCGGTGATCGCCTGCCGGCAGGTCTGGTGATCGTCCGTTCGCGCGTCCCGTGATTCCCCGGTCGGTCCTGTTGCGATCGTCCGGCCGATCTCGCCGTGAGCGTCGGGCTGGTCCTGTCGCGACCGTCCGGCCCTCCGCCCGGTGATCGTCCGACCGGTCCTCCCGGTGATCGGCCGCCCCTCTCTCCGGGGACCGTCCGCCCCTTCACCCGGTGATCGTCCCCGCCCGATCGCGCCGGGATGTTCGAACGATCACCCCTCCGATGTTCACCCGCTCGGACCCCCGCGCCGACACGCCGAGGAATCTGTCGTGTCGCGCCCTTCTGACGGGCTTTTGTTCGCTCAGCGGACGCTCAAATCGGGATAACGATCGCGTCACCGGGGTCGCCGTTTATGGCGGAGGCGTCCCACGTTTGTCCCCTTCTCCTTGTGTCGTGCGCCACATGTTGCGCGGACGATCGACGATTCCAGCGTGATAGATCTGCACTTCGCCCGGCGGACGCCACCCCTGTCCGACCGGGTGCGCCACCGAGCCGGCCGACCGCCGGCCTGGCACTCCATCTATCCGGGGGGATCGAAATCCGGTCCGCGGCCGAGCGACGGCCGGGACCGGGCATGGAGAAAGGCGCACCACTGATGACCTCTGCGCAGGTCGACCAGACCTACGACGGCGACGGGGCCGGGAGCGGCAAGGCTCCCGAGGAAGGCTACGAACGCGGACTCGGCAGCCGCCAGGTCCAGATGATCGCGATCGGCGGCGCCATCGGCGTCGGCCTCTTCCTGGGGGCCGGGGCGAACATCGCCAAGGCCGGTCCGAGCCTCATCCTCATGTACGCCCTCGCGGGCGTGATCATCTTCTTCATCATGCGGGCCCTGGGCGAACTGCTGCTCTACCGCCCGGTCTCCGGCTCCTTCGCGGAGTACTCGCGGGAGTTCCTGGGCCCGTTCTTCGGCTACTTCACCGGCTGGACGTACTGGCTGATGTGGGTGGTCACCGGGATGGCGGAGCTGACCGCCGCCGCGATCTACGTGAACTACTGGTGGCCGGTCGTCCCGCAATGGGTGACCGCTCTTGTCTTTCTGATCGTCCTGTTCGGGGCCAACCTGATCTCGGTGAAGCTGTTCGGCGAGATCGAGTTCTGGTTCTCCATGGTCAAGGTCACCGCCCTGCTCGGCATGATCGTGATCGGTCTGGGCGTGCTCACCTTCGGCTTCAGCTCCGCCGGGGACACCGCCGCGGTCTCCAACCTGTGGGCCTTCGACGGTTTCTTCCCCAAGGGCATCGGCTCGTCCCTGATGACCCTCCAGGGCGTGATGTTCGCCTACCTTGCGGTCGAACTGGTCGGCGTCACGGCCGGTGAGTCGGAGAACCCCGAGAAGACCCTCCCCAAGGCGATCAACACCCTGCCCTGGCGGATCGCGCTCTTCTACGTCGGCGCGCTCACGGTCATCCTGTGCGTGGTCAAGTGGACCGAGTTCGCACCCGGGGTGAGCCCGTTCGTCGAGGCGTTCGCGCAGATCGGCATCCCGGCGGGCGCCGGCATCGTGAACTTCGTGGTGCTCACGGCCGCCCTGTCGTCCTGCAACTCCGGCATGTACTCCACGGGCCGCATGCTGCGCACCCTGGCCGACAACGGCGAGGCCCCGCGCGTCTTCAGCAAGCTGTCCTCCACCCGCACCCCGGCGTTCGGCATCACCGTCTCGGTGCTGTTCATGGGCATCGGCGTCATCCTCAACTACATCGTCCCCGAAAAAGCGTTCGGCTACGTCGTCTCCATCGCCACCGCCGCGGGCATCTGGACCTGGCTGATGATCCTGATCAGCCATGTGCTCTACCGCCGGGGCGTGGTCGCGGGCCGGCTGCCGCGCTCGTCCTTC
Source organism: Streptomyces sp. NPDC059477 (assembly GCF_042749375.1). Classification (NCBI taxonomy): domain Bacteria; kingdom Bacillati; phylum Actinomycetota; class Actinomycetes; order Kitasatosporales; family Streptomycetaceae; genus Streptomyces; species Streptomyces sp. NPDC059477. Next base: position 27,226 of record NZ_JBHYUG010000090.1, read on the forward strand.
CCCGCCCCGGGCGGCGCGGTGTGCTCGTACATCGCCATCGCGTTCCTGCTCTTCGTGACCTGTCTGATCGCCTACGACGCCGACGCGCGGGTCTGTCTGTATGTGATGGCGGGCTGGGCCGTCGCGCTGTGGATCGGCTGGCAGGTCCTGAAGACCCGCAACCCGCAGGCGGGTGAGGACCCGGTCCGGACGGCCGACAAGGTCGGCTGATCACCGAAGCGTCCAGCATGTGGGGGGTGCCCCCCCCTGCCCCCGGTCAGTGCAGCCCCCGGGGGTTTCAAGTCGGACACCGATAGCCCCCCCCACACCCCGGGGGGGGGGTGCGCCCGGGGCCCGCCGGCCGCAATGGGCGGTATTAAACCTGACGCTCCAATTTGGGGGGCGCCCCCTCCCGCCCACGGGGCCCGGCACCGCCCCGGTGCTTATCCTGGCGACCATGCTGACCCTCACACAGGCCCTGTACGACCAGATCGTCGCCCACGCGCGCGAGGATCACCCCGACGAGGCGTGCGGCGTGGTCGCCGGCCCGGTGGGCACGGGCCGGCCGGAGCGGTTCATCCCGATGCTGAACGCCGCCCGCTCGCCCACGTTCTACGAGTTCGACTCCGGGGATCTGCTCAAGCTCTACCGCGCGATGGACGACCGCGACGAGGAGCCGGTGATCATCTACCACTCCCACACCGCGACCGAGGCGTACCCGTCCCGCACCGACATCTCCTACGCCAACGAGCCCGGCGCCCACTATGTGCTGGTGTCCACGGCGGACGCCGACGGGGCGGGCGAGTTCCAGTTCCGGTCCTTCCGGATCGTGGAGGGCGAGGTCACGGAGGAGGAGGTCACGGTCGTGACGGCCTACTGATCCCGGCATTCGGTCAGAATTCATCCAGCATGCGAGATCACATTCCAAAGGCCGGACCGGGAATCGATACGATGACCGCATGGTTCTGAACGACGTGAGCGAGAAGGCGCCGAGCACACCGCTGCTCGTGGCGCGGCTGCACGTCGACCTGTGCAGGCTGAACAGCGCCATCTGTTGACGTTCCCTGCCGCCGTACGGCCGTGAGCCGCGGCGCGGCAACCATCTCGTCGCACCACCCCGCCGCACCAGCGCCGCCGCGCGCCCACCGACCCGCCTCTTCCGACAGGAGCCCGCAATCATGGCCATCGAGGTCCGCATCCCCACCATCCTGCGCCAGTACACCGACGGTCAGAAGGCGGTGCCGGGCAGCGGCGACACCCTCGCCGCGCTGTTCGCCGACCTCGAAACCCGCCACGCGGGCATCCAGGCCCGCATCGTGGACGGCGATCAGCTGCGCCGCTTCGTCAACGTCTACCTCAACGACGAGGACGTCCGCTTCCTGGACGGCATCAGCACCAAGCTCACCGACGGCGACAACGTGACCATCCTGCCGGCCGTGGCCGGCGGCAAGGCCTGAGGGCCGCTGACCCGCGATGCGCTACGACTCCCCGCTGGCCGCGGTGGGCAACACCCCCCTGGTGCGCCTGCCGCGGCTTTCACCGTCCCCCGAGGTCCGGATCTGGGCCAAGCTGGAGGACCGCAACCCGACCGGTTCCGTCAAGGACCGCCCCGCCCTGCACATGATCGAGCAGGCCGAGAAGGACGGACGGCTCACCCCGGGCTGCACCATCCTGGAGCCCACCTCCGGCAACACCGGCATCTCCCTCGCCATGGCCGCCAAGCTCAAGGGCTACCGCATGGTGTGCGTGATGCCCGAGAACACCTCGCACGAGCGCCGGGACCTGCTCGGCATGTGGGGCGCCGAGATCATCTCCTCCCCGGCCGCGGGCGGCTCCAACACCGCCGTGCGCGTCGCCAAGGAACTGGCCGCCGAGCACCCGGACTGGGTGATGCTCTACCAGTACGGCAACCCGGACAACGCGGGCGCGCACTACGCCACGACCGGCCCGGAGATCCTCGCCGACCTGCCCTCGATCACCCACTTCGTGGCCGGACTCGGCACCACCGGCACCCTGATGGGCGTCGGCCGCTATCTGCGCGAGCACAAGCCGGACGTCAGGATCGTCGCCGCCGAGCCGCGCTACGACGACCTGGTCTACGGCCTGCGCAACCTCGACGAGGGGTTCGTGCCCGAGCTGTACGACGCCTCCGTGCTCACCACCCGGTTCTCGGTCGGCTCCGCCGACGCCGTCACCCGCACCCGTGAGCTGCTCCAGCAGGAGGGCATCTTCGCGGGCGTCTCCACCGGCGCCGCGCTGCACGCCGCGATCGGTGTCGGCCAGAAAGCGATCAAGGCCGGGGAGAGCGCGGACATCGTGTTCGTCGTGGCCGACGGCGGCTGGAAGTACCTCTCGACCGGGGTGTACACGGCGGCGACCACGGAGGAAGCGATCGAAACGCTCCAGGGCCAGCTCTGGGCGTAGCCCGTTCGATCAGCCGCGCGTGTTCGTTTCACGCGCGCGCCCGCTCCGCTGGGGCACGGATGACGCGCGGATGATCATGTCGCGCCGGTTCATATCGTGTCGCACAGGTTCATTTCGCCAGATGGCGGACCTGGTCCCACAGGGCCGGGTCCACCGTCCCCGCCCGCCGCCGGAAGTCCGTCACCGGTACCCGGCGCAGCTCGTCCGTCTCCAGGAAGCTCGGGCGGCCGTGCGCGTCGCCGACCGAGCCGGGCGGCAGCCGGAGCACGCCGGCCCGTTCATCGCGGTACTTCGTGGTGATCTTGGCGACCAGGGCCCGCCGCCCGTGCACCGCGAGCACCAGACAGGGCCGGTCCTTGCCGCCGGGCCCGTCCTCGTAGGGCACCTGGGCCCACCAGATCTCGCCGGGCCGCGGATCGGCCCGCGCCGCCCGCCGGCCCGGTCGCCCCGGACCTCCCGGCGGCCGGCGCCGCCCGCCCGGCCGCCGCCCTCGCCCCCAGCCGTCGACGAGCGCGGCGACCAGGGCGAGCAGCACCACCGCCGCGAGCGCCGGCCACCATGACGTGTCCATACGGACGACGGTACCGGCCCGCCCGGCCGACGCCGGGTGCCGTGCCGTGGGCCGTCCGCCGCGCCCGGCCCCCGTGCCCCGTACGTCCAGCCGAACCGGTGACACCACAGGTGAGTTCGCCCACAACAGCCCTTGGCGGAGGAGCGACCGGACGTTTTGCGCCTTACGCTCGACAAACCGCACGACCCCCGTCTCTCCTTATCCGCCAGCGGAGGTTTCTGTTTCATGAAGCTCACCGTCGTCGGCTGCTCGGGGTCGTTCCCGTCCGCGGAATCGGCCTGTTCGAGCTACCTCGTAGAGGCCGACGGCTTCCGGCTGCTTCTCGACATGGGCAACGGTGCCCTGGGCGAGTTGCAGCGCCACTGCGGTCTCTACGACCTCGACGCGATCTTTCTGAGCCATCTGCACGCCGACCACTGCATCGACATGTGCGCCTATTTCGTGGCGCGGTACTACCGGCACGACGGCGGCCGGGCCGATCCGATCCCGGTCTACGGACCGGAGGGCACGGAACACCGGCTGACCACCGCCTACGCCGACACCCCGACCGCCTCGTCCATGAGCGAGGTCTTCGACTTCCACACCGTCAAGCCGGGCACCTTCGAGATCGGCCCCTTCACGATGCACACCGACCGGGTGGCACATCCGGTGGAGGCCTACGGCATCCGCGTCGAGCACGCCGGACGGACTTTGACGTACTCGGGCGACAGCGGCGTCACCCCGGCGCTGGACGAACTCGCCCGCGACGCCGACCTGTTCCTGTGCGAGGCCGCGTTCACCCACGGCAAGGAGTCCATCCCGGACCTGCACCTCAATGGCCGTGAGGCGGGCGAGACCGCGAATCGCGCCGGTGCCCGCCGACTGGTCCTCACCCACATTCCGCCGTGGACGGACCCTCAGCTGAATCTGGCGGACGCGCGTGAGGTGTACGACGGCCCGGTGGAGCTGGCGGCGCCCAGGGTGTCGTACGAGATCTGATCGAGCGAGATCTGATCGAACGAACATTGAGCGGGCATCGAACGACATACGAAAGGCCCCGGCATCTCCATGATGCCGGGGCCTTCGTCAGGGGCGTTCGGGGGAGGGCACCCCAGGGAGGATGGGGTGACGCCCCTGCGGGGGTTACGCCTTGGTGAGGTCCTCGACCTCTTCCTCGGGCTCGCGGCCCGGGGTGGGGAGGTTGAACTTCACGATCGCGAAACGGAAGACCGTGTAGTAGATCGCCGCGAAGACCAGGCCGATCGGGATGATGAGCCATGGCTTGGTGGAGAGGTTCCAGTTCAGCGCGTAGTCGATGAAGCCCGCGGAGAAGGTGAAGCCCGCATGGACGCCCAGCGCCCAGGTGATCGCCATGGAGAGGGCCGTGAGCACCGCGTGGATCACGTACAGCAGCGGGGCGATGAACATGAACGCGAACTCGATCGGCTCGGTGACACCGGTCACGAACGAGGTCAGGGCGAGCGAGATCATCATGCCCATCACGGCCTTGCGGCGCTCGGGCCGGGCGGCGTGTGCGATCGCGATCGCGGCGGCGGGCAGACCGAACATCATGATCGGGAAGAAGCCGGACATGAACTGACCGGCGTCCGGGTCACCGGCGAAGAACCGGTTCAGGTCGCCGTGCACGACCTCGCCCGCGGCGTTGGTGAAGTCGCCGATCTGGAACCAGGAGACGGTGTTGACGAACTGGTGCATACCGATCGGGATCAGTGCGCGGTTGATCAGACCGAACAGACCGGCGCCCACGGCGCCCAGGCCGGTGATCCACTCGCCGACGTCCGAGATGCCGTTGCCGATCGGCTCCCAGACCAGGCCGAACAGCACGCCCATCGCGGTGCCGACGAACGCCATGATGATCGGCACCAGTCGGCGCCCGTTGAAGAAGCCGAGCCAGTCCACCAGCTGCTTGCGGTGGTAGCGCTGCCACAGTGTGGCCGACAGCAGACCCATCAGGATGCCGCCGAGCACACCGGGGTTGTTGTAGGTGGCGGCGGCGTCCGCGCCGTCCTGGATCACCGCTTCGGTGACCGGGAACGCCTTGAGCACATTGCTGTACACCAGGAAGCCGACCAGCGCGGCGAGCGCGGTCGAGCCGTCCGACTTCTTGGCGAAGCCGATGGCCACACCTATACAGAAGAGCAGCGGCAGGTTGTCGAAGATCGCGCCACCGGCGGTGGCGAACACGGACGCGACCCTGTCCCAGCCCAGTCCGTCCGGGCCGAACACGTCCGGCTGGCCGAGGCGCAGCAGGATGCCGGCGGCGGGGAGGACGGCGATCGGGAGCTGTAGGCTGCGGCCGATCTTCTGGAGGCCCTGGAACAGACCGGATCCCCGCCGCTTCGCGGGGGCCGCCGTGGTGGTGGCGGAACTCATACTTCCTCCAACGGGTGGTGGTCTACACCACTCAGTGGTGTAGACCTGTTCTAGCAGATGAGCAGCGCATAAGGAACCCTCCTTTCATAACGTCTGGGATGCCGTTCCGAACCCGCCCCCGGCACGCCGAAGGGCCCTCGGACGCCGGGTCCAAGAGCCCTGGTGGGAAAGCCAGTTGGGGTACCTGTGGAGACGGTTACACCTTGGTCACGTCTTCCACCTCGTCCTCCGGTTCACGGCCCGGCGTCTTGAGGTCGAACCTGGTGATCGCGAAGCGGAAGATCACGTAATAGACGGCGGCGAAGCACAGGCCGATGGGGATGATCAGCCAGGGTCTGGTCGCCAGGTTCCAGTTGATGACGTAGTCGATCAGACCGGCGGAGAAGCTGAAGCCGTCCTTGACGCCGAGCGCCCAGGTCACCGCCATCGACACGCCGGTCAGCAGCGCGTGCACCGCGTAGAGCACGGGCGCGATGAACAGGAACGAGTACTCGATCGGTTCGGTGATGCCGGTGACGAACGACGTCAGCGCCACCGAAAGCATCAGGCCGCCGATCTCCTTGCGGCGGTGCGGCTTCGCGGTGTGGGTGATCGCGAGGGCCGCGGCGGGCAGCGCGAACATCATGATGGGGAAGAAGCCGGTGGTGAACTGGCCCGCGTCCGGGTCGCCCGCCAGGAACATGTTGATGTCGCCGTGCACCACCGTGCCGTCCGGCTTGGTGTACGTGCCGAACTGGAACCAGATGGGCACGTTCAGGAACTGATGCAGGCCGATCACCAGCAGCGCCCGGTTGGCGACGCCGAAGATGCCCGCGCCCCACGCGCCCAGGTCGTCCATCCACTGGGAGAAGCTCTCCAGCGCGCTGCCGATCGGCGGCCAGATCCACAGGCACAGCGCGGCGAACGCGATCGCGACGAACGCCATGATGATCGGCACCAGCCGCCGGCCGTTGAAGAAGCCCAGCCAGTCGACCAGCCTGGTGCGGTGGAAGCGGGCCCAGAAGTACGCCGCGAGCAGCCCCATGATGATGCCGCCGAACACCCCGGGGTTCTGGTAGGTGAAGGGCCCCACCGTGCCGTCCTGGGCCTGGCAGCCCGCCACCACCACCTGCGCCCCGGCCGGGCAGGCGATCGGGAACTGCCGCAGCACCGAGTAGTAGACGAGGAAACCCGCCACCGCGGCGAGCGCGGTCGAGCCGTCCGCCTTCTTCGCCATGCCGATGGCCACGCCGACACAGAACAGCAGCGGCAGGCCGAGCGAGGAGTCCAGCAGGGCGCCGCCCGCGCCGACCATCACCTTGGAGACATCGGTCCAGCCGAGCCCGTCGGCGCCGAACACATCGGGTTGGCCGAGGCGGTTGAGGATGCCCGCGGCGGGGAGGACGGCGATGGGAAGCTGGAGGCTCCGGCCCATTTTCTGGAGCCCTTGGAACACACTGTTCCAGTGGGACCGTCCAGGGCTGACGGCGCTCTCGGCACTCATCGGACTCCTCCCGGTGGGGCCGGGTTTGGCGGTGGTCGGCGCGGTGGTGTAGACCAGTTGACTGAGGGTTCCGCTGTCGTGTCGCCATCATTCGGTACGGACGGCATGACCGCTCGCGAAGTTGGGCCAACTGTGGGTTACTGCGACAAAGCGGTTCGGATCAGGGAGAAGGAACATGGCCAGCAAGGCTGAGAAGATCGTTGCCGGGCTCGGTGGCATCGACAACATCGAGGAGATCGAGGGCTGCATCACGCGCCTGCGGGTCGAGGTGGCGGACGCATCCCTGGTCAACGACGCCGCTCTCAAGGGCGCCGGCGCACACGGCGTGGTGAAGATGGGTACCGCCATCCAGGTCGTCGTGGGCACGGACGCCGACCCGATCGCGGCGGACATCGAAGACCTGATGTGAGTCGGCGCCGACCGATCTGAGAAGGGGGCGGCGGCGGGCGGCCCCGGGGGGGGGGGGCGCCCCGGGGCGCGGGATACAAAAAACTACACACCCCCACCCCCCGGCCAGCACAGTTAGCGGCGTGCGGGGTAGGTTAGG
>NZ_JBHYUG010000091.1:0-34445 GCF_042749375.1 Streptomyces sp. NPDC059477
CGATCACCCGGGCCCCCTACCCCGCGCTGGCCACCGCGCTGCCCGCCGACCCGGACGCCACGGCCTGGACCTTCACCCTGCGCGCGGGCGCCCGCGTCCACGACGGCACGCCGGTCACCGCGGACGACGTGGTGTTCGTCTTCGACCGGATCCTCGACCCGGACACCCAGACCCTCGCCAAGGGCTTCTTCGCGTCCTGGCTGAAGGAGGTCCGCAGGCTGGACGCGCGGCGGGTGCGGCTGGAGCTGAGGTTCCCGTTCCCGGAGGGGGTGTCCCGGCTGACCCTGGCCAAGGTCATGCCGAAGCATGTCTTCTCCCGGCCCGGCGGCTGGGACGACGCGATCAAGGGGCTGGCGATCGGCTCGGGACCGTACCGGCAGTCCGCGCACCACCCGAAGTCCAACACCGTCTTCGAGGCGTTCGCCGAGTACAACGGCCCGCGCCCGCCCGCGTTCAGGAAGATGAACTGGCTGGCGATCATCGACGCCGCCCCGCGCGTCGCCATGATCTCCGGCGCCGGGGCGGGCGTGCAGCTCGCGGACAACATCCCGTACGCCAACATCGCCCAGCTCGAAGGCGGCGGGATGGAGGTGGGCAGCGGGGCCGGGATGAACAACCTGTTCCTGATGTTCAACACCGCGCACCGGCCGTTCGACGACGTACGGGTGCGGCAGGCGCTGCGCTACGCCGTGGACACCGGCACCATCGTGGACGTGGCGCTCAAGGGCCATGGCCGGGCGGCCACCTCCTTCCTCGACGACGGCAATCCGGCGTACCGCCCGGCGAGGACCGTGTACACGCACGACCCGGACCGGGCGCGGGCGCTGCTGAAGGAGGCCGGGGTCAGCGGGCTGAGCGTGGAGATCATGGCGGTGAACGTCAGCTGGATCATGGACTGTCTGCCCACCATCAAGGCGTCCTGGGACGCGATCGGGGTGCGCACCACGCTGGCGCCGCAGGAGACCACGGCGGTCTTCACCAAGCTGGACCAGAAGCAGGACTACCAGGTGGTGGCCGCCGCCTCGAACCCCAACCAGTTCGGCGTCGACGCCGATCTGATCATGCGTTACAACTACGGCCCCGAGAACCTGTGGATGGGGTACACCCGGTGGGCGGGCGACCCGGTCGCCCGGCAGCTGTTCCGGGACATGGACCGGGCCACCCGGGAGCCGGACGCCGCCCGCAAGAAGGCGATGCTCCAGGACTGCCTCGATGTCGTCGCCGAGCAGGCGGTGCTCTACCCGGTCGTCCACAACGCGCTGATGACCGCCTGGAACCCGCGCCTGCTCACCGGGGTCAGGGCGCAGCCGTATCCGGGGATCAATCTGCTTCAGGCCACCTGGGTCTGACGGTACGGAGGGGAGTCGCGCGTGGTCGCCGTCGTCAGGATCCTCGTCCGCCGGGTCGCGCTGCTGGTGCCGCTGATGCTGGGGATCGTGCTGTTCGTGTTCGTGGTGATGCGGTTCTCGGACGTCGACCCGGCGTCCGCGTTCTTCCAGGGCGCCAATCCGACGCCCCAGCAGCTGCACGACTTCCGCGAGGAACACGGACTGCTCGATCCGATGCCGGTGCGGTACGTGAATTTCGTGGGCGATCTGCTCCACGGTGACCTGGGCACCAGCGCCCTGACCCGGGGCGAGGTGCTGGACCAGGTGCTGACCGCGCTGCCGCTCACCATGCAGCTCACGTTTCTGGGGCTGGGCATCGCGGTGGTGCTGTCGCTGATCGGCGGGGTGACCGCGGCGATCTACCGGGACCGGCTGCCGGACCAGATCATCCGGGTGGTGTCGCTGATCGGGGTGGCGGCGCCCGGGTTCTGGCTGGCGCTGCTGATGATCCAGTACTTCGCGGTCGGCCTCGGCTGGTTCCCGGCCGGCGGCTACATCAACCCCGCCGACTCCGTCACCGGCTGGCTGCGCACCCTGGCGCTGCCCGCGCTGGCGCTGTCGCTGCCGGTCGCCGCCCAGCTGACCCGGATCGTGCGCACCTCGATGGTGGAGGAGCTGGACAAGGACTATGTGCGTACGGCGATCGGCAGCGGGCTGCCGCCCCGGGTGGTGGTCGGGCGCAATGTGCTGCGCAACGCGCTGATGAACCCGCTGACCGTGCTCGGGCTGCGCGTCGGCTATCTGCTGGGCGGTGCCGTCGTCATCGAGACGATCTTCTCGCTGCCCGGCATGGGCAAGCTGATGATCGACGCCGTGAAGAACGGCGACCCGGCGGTCGTCCAGGGAGTCGTGATCACCACGGCGATCGGGTTCGTCGTGGTCAACCTCGTCATCGACGTCCTGTACCTGCTGGTCAACCCGCGACTGAGGGACTCGACCGCATGATCATGACCCGTAGGGCGCTGACCGAGGCCCTCGCCCGTCCCGGCATCCGGCTGCGCGGCTGGCGCCGGCTGCCGCCGCTGTCGAAGATCGGCGTCTGCTTCCTGGCGGTGGTGGTGCTGACGGCGGTGTTCGCGCCGCTGCTCGCCCCGTACGACCCGCTGGCGCAGTTCCCGCCGGTCGACGGCACCGGGCAGCCCTCCGCCGCGCACTGGCTGGGCCAGGACAGTCTGGGCCGGGACCTGCTGAGCCGGCTGATGTACGGGGCCCGCTGGTCGCTGGCCATCGGGCTGGGGGCGACCGGGCTGGCGCTGGTGGCGGGCGCGCTGCTGGGGGCCCTCGCGGCAACCTCCCGCAAGGCGGTGGACGAGACGCTGATGCGGTGTCTGGACGTGGTGATGGCATTCCCGGGCATCGCGCTGGCGGCCGTGCTGGTCGCCGTGTTCGGCGGCGGCATCACGGTCCTGATCTGCGCGATCGCGTTCCTGTTCACCCCGCCGGTGGCCCGGGTGGTCCGGGCGAACGTGCTGGACCAGTACGGCGAGGACTATGTGACCGCCGAGCGGGTGATCGGGGCGCGCACCGGGCACATCGTGTGGCGGCACGTGGCGATCAACTGCGCCGCGCCGGTGCTGGTGTTCTGCACGGTCCAGGTCGCCGAGGCGATCGTGTTCGAGGCGTCGCTGTCCTTCATCGGCGCGGGCGTCCGGCCGCCGGACCCGTCCTGGGGCAGTGTCATCGCCGACGGCAAGAACATGGTGCTGACCGGCGGCTGGTGGGCGACGGTCTTCCCCGGGCTGCTGATGCTGGTGACGGTCCTGTCCCTGAACGTCCTCTCGGAGGGCGTGTCCGACGCGTGGGCGGCGCCCGCGCCCCGCGAGGTCGAGGTGCCCGAGGGGCACACGGACCGGCTGGAGACGCCGGAGCCCGGCGGCGGGGAGGTGCTGCCGCTGCCGGGTCTCACCGACGCGGCGCGGCGACTGCGGTCGCGGGCCCGCCCGTTGCCGGCCGGGGCGCCGGTGCTCGCGGTGGAGAACCTCGCCATCGGGTTCGAGGGGCGCCACCGGGGCGTCGACATCGTGGACGGCATCAGCTTCGAGGTGCGGCCGGGTGAGGTGCTGGGGCTGGTCGGCGAGTCGGGCTGCGGCAAGTCGCTGACCGCGCTGACCGTGATGGGCCTTCAGCCCCGGGGTGCCCGGGTGCGCGGCCAGGTCCGCTTCCACCAGCGCGACCTGCTCGCCGAGCCGACACGGGTACGGCGCCGGCTGCTCGGCCACGAGATGGCGATGATCTATCAGGACGCCCTCTCCTCCCTCAACCCGGCGATGACGATCCGCGCCCAGCTGAAGCAGGTCGTCCGCCGGGGCGGCCACCGCACTCCCGCCGAACTCCTCACCCTGGTCGGCCTCGACCCCGACCGCACCCTGCGCAGCTACCCGCACGAACTGTCCGGCGGACAGCGCCAGCGGGTGTTGATCGCCATGGCGCTGTCCCGCGAACCGAAGCTGATCGTCGCCGACGAGCCGACCACCGCGCTCGACGTGACCGTGCAGGCGCAGGTGATACAGCTCCTGCTGCGGCTCCGCGCGGAGCTGGGCTTCGCCCTGATCCTGGTCTCCCACGACCTCGCTCTGATCGCCGACATCACCGACCGGGTGGTGGTCATGTACGGCGGCCAGATCGTGGAGAGCGGGGTGACCTCCGACCTGGTCCACTCCCCGGCCCACCACTACACCCGCGGCCTGCTGGGCAGCGTGCTGTCCCTGGAGGGCGGCGCGGAACGGATGACGCAGATCAGGGGCGTCGTCCCGTCCCCCGCCGACTTCCCCCCCGGCTGCCGCTTCACCGACCGCTGCCCCCGCGCCACCACCCTGTGCCACACCACCGCCCCCACCCTCACGGGCCCCCCCACCCACCTGACGGCCTGCCACCGGCCGGCGGCGGACGTGGTGGCCACGGAGAGCGGGGTGGTGGGGTGAGGGGGGTGGGTGAGGTGAGGGGGCCGGGAGACCCGGAACCCGGAAGGTCCGGAAGCCCGGAGGCCGAGGGCCGGGGGGCCGGGGTCGGGAGACCCGGAGGCCGGGGGCCGAGGGGGCCGGGGCCGGAAGGCCCGGAAGGCCCGGAAGGCCGGAAGCCCGGAGGCCGGGAAGCCGGGAAGCCCAGAAGCCGGGGGCCGGAGGCCGAAGGCCGAGGGCTCGGGGCCAGGAGCCCGAAGCCCAAGAGCCCGGAACCCGGGGGCCGGGGGCCGGGGGCCGGAGCCCGGGGGCCGGAACCCTGAGGCCCGGAAGGCCGGAAGGCCGGAAGCCCAGAAGGCCAGAAGCCCAGAAGCCCGGAAGCCGGAGGCCGAAGGCCGAGGGCTCGGGGCCAGGAGCCCGAAGCCCAAGAGCCCGGAACCCGGGGGCCGGGGGCCGAGGGCCGGAGCCCGGGGGCCGGAACCCAGAGGCCCGGAAGCCCGGAAGGCCGGAAGCCCGGAAGGCCAGAGGCCAGAAGGCCAGAGGCCGACCCGACCGGCGCGCTCCCCTGACCCGACCCCGCCCCCTTGTAACCCCGCTCCCCACCCCCCTATAACCCCACCCGCCCCCCCAGGAGGCCCCGTGAACGCCCTGGTCAAACCCGAGGATCTCGGTGAGAGTGCCGGCCGGCCCGCCCTCGTGCGGGTCACGGACGCGCATGTCGTGCACAAGGCCCGTAGCGGGGGCGTCTTCACCCGGGACCGGGTGTACGCGCTGACCGGGGCGGATCTGACCCTCGCGGCCGGGGAGACGGTCGGGGTCGTGGGCGAGTCCGGGTGCGGCAAGTCCACGCTGGCCAAGGTGCTGGTGGGCGTGGAGCGGCCGACGTCGGGGACGGTGGCGTTCCGCGGCCAGGACCTGTGGGAGATGTCGCCGGGTGAGCGCCGGGCGGCGATCGGCGGCTCCACCGGCATGATCTTCCAGGACCCGTCGACCGCGCTGAACCGCCGGCTGACCGTCCGCCAGATCCTGCGCGACCCGCTGGACGTGCACGGCCGGAACAGCCGCCCCCGCCGCGAGGAACGGGTCCGGGAGCTGATGGCCCTGGTAGGACTGCCCACCGCCCTCACCGACGCCCTGCCGGGCCAGCTCTCCGGCGGCCAGCGCCAGCGCGTGGCCATCGCCCGCGCCCTCGCGCTCGACCCGGACCTGGTGGTCGCCGACGAGCCGACCAGCGCGCTGGACGTCTCCGTACGCGCCCAGATCCTCAATCTCCTCCTCGACCTCAGGGAACGCCTCGGCCTCGCGCTGGTGTTCGTGTCGCACGACATCCAGACGGTCCGGCGGATGAGCGACCGGGTGATCACCATGTACCTCGGCCGGATCGTCGAGGTGGCCCCGGCCGCGAGGGTCACCGACCACTCCCGCCACCCCTACACCCGCGCCCTGTTCTCCGCGACGCCCGGCCTGCTGCACCCGATCGACCCGATCCCGCTGGTGGGCCCGGTGCCGTCGGCGACCCGGCCGCCGAGCGGCTGCCCGTTCCGCACCAGGTGCTGGAAGGCCGATCAGCTCTGCGCGGACAAAATGCCCGATTTTTCGGCCGCGTCAACCCCCGGCCACCGCTTCCGCTGTCACCATCCTGTTGACGAGGACGAGTCGACCCGCGATCTCGCCCGCCAGAGCCACCCACGGGAGTCCTGATGCCCCTGCCCGCCCCGCTCACCGGAGTCGTCCCGCCCGTCTGCACACCGCTGACGCCGGACCGCGAGGTCGACGTCCGCTCACTGCGGCGGCTGGTCGACCATCTGGTGGCGGGCGGGGTGCACGGCCTGTTCGTACTGGGCTCGACGTCCGAGGCGGCCTATCTGACGGACGCCCAGCGCCGCCTCGTCATCGAGACGGTCGTGGCACACATCGGCGGCTCCCTGCCGGTCCTCGCGGGCGCGATCGACATGACGACACCGCGCGTCCTGGACCACATCGCCGCGGCCACGGCGGCGGGCGCCGACGCCGCCGTGGTGACCGCGCCCTTCTACACCCGTACCCACCCCGCCGAGATCGACCGCCACTACCGGCTGCTCGCCGAACGCGCCGGGATCCCCGTCTTCGCGTACGACATCCCGCTCTCCGTCCGCTCCAAGCTCTCCCCGGCCCTGGTCCTGGATCTGGCGGCGGACGGCGTCCTCGCGGGCCTGAAGGACTCCAGCGGCGACCTGGGCGGCTTCCGCGAGGTCGTCCTGGGCGCCCGCGCGCTGCCCGGCTTCAGCGTGCTGACCGGCTCCGAGGTGGTCGCCGACGCGGCCCTCGCCCTCGGCGCCGACGGGGCCGTCCCCGGCCTCGCCAACGTCGACCCGCACGGCTACGTCCGCCTCTACCGCCAGGTCCGCGCGGGCGACCTCGACCGGGCCCGCGCCGAACAGGAACGGCTGTGCGCCCTGTTCGCCATGACCGGCGCCGGCGACCCGGCCCGCATGGGCGGCAGTTCCTCCGCCCTGGGCGCCTTCAAGGCCGCCCTGCACCTGCGCGGCATCATCGACTGCCCGGCCACCGCCGACCCCCAGATCCCCCTCTCGCCGGACGAGACCCAGCGAGTCGGCAAACACCTGGCAGCGGCCGGACTCCTCTGAGTCACCCCAGCTCCCGCACCCCGAGCCGCCGGAACGCGATCGTCTCGTACGTCCCCGTCACCCCGGTCTCGTACAGGACCCCCACGGTGTGCCGCCCGAGCGGCACGAGGTCGGAGTATCCGGCCCGCTGCCCGGAGAGGGTGAGCGCCTTGGTGAAGGTGCTCCCGCCGTCCGTACTGCGCCACACCGCCATCGACCGGCGCTCGGTCGGCACCGACGGCCCGGAGAACAGCAGCGGGGCACCCCGCCCCGGGACCTGGAGGACACTCGCCTGGACCACCGGGACGTCGTCCAGGGTCCGCTGGACGGTGTAGGGGCGTTCGAGGCTCGCGCCGCCGTCGCGGGAGTGGCCGTCGAGCCGGTTCCCGGCGCTGGTGCCGTGCTGGTCCCGGGCGGAGAAGTACAGCCGCCCGTCGGGGAGCTGGGCGGCGCTGGACTCATTGGCGTTGTCGACACCGTCGTAGGAGTCGTCCACGAAACCGATCCGCCAGCGCCGCCCCCCGTCGTCGCTGTACAGGGCGTGTCCGCCGTACCAGCGGCGCTCCTGCCCCGTGTCGCCGGAGTGCGCGGGCGGGGCGGCGGAGTGATTGGCCGGCACCACCAGCCGCCCCCGGTGACGCCCGTGGGTGAGGGCGACGGCATGCCCGGGCCCGGTGGCGTACCAGCGCCAGCCGGGCAGCGTGACATCGGCGGTGATCTCACGCGGCACCCCGAAACTCCGGCCGTCATCCACGCTCCGCTGCACAAACACCCGGCGCCCCCGCACCTCCCCCCGCATGATCTGCCCCTCGGTCACCGCACCACTGTTGTACGAGGTCAGCAGCACGACCGCACCGGAACGCGGGTCGACGACGGGCGCCGGGTTCCCCCGTGTGTCCCCCTCCCCGGCGGCCACCACCACGAGCGGCCCCCAGGTACAGCCCCCGTCGCCGGACCGACGCAGCACGACATCGATGTCCCCGCTGTCCCCGGCCCCGTCCCGCCGCCCCTCCGCGAACGCCAGCACGGCACCCTGCCGGGTCACCACGACAGCGGGAATCCGATAGGTGTCGTAACCCCCGCGCCCAGCGACATAGGGCACGGAGGAAACACAGCCGGAGGCGGCGGAGGCGAGGGGAGTGAGAGGGCTGAGGAGCACGGCGGAGGCAAGCAGGCTACGGACCAGAAACATGGCTCTCATCACCTACATGTTTCCTGACGGCACGTCAGAAATGGCGACGACTCCCCGGCGCACCCCCGCAACGCCTCAGACCACAACGCCGCCAGGGGCGCGGGGAACTGCGCGACCAGCCACAACGCACCCGCACCCGGCCCACACCCCGCGCCCTCACCCCCTCACCCGCCCTCACCCCCCACCCGCACCAACCCCGACTCATAGGCCACGATCACCAACTGCGCCCGATCCCGCACCCCCAGCTTCCCCATGATCCGACTGACATGAGTCTTCGCGGTGAGCGGACTGAGCCCCAGCACCTCACCGATCTCCGTGTTGTTCAACCCCCGGGCCACCAGCGTGAGCACCTCCCGCTCACGGCCGGACAGACACCCGGGCCCACCCACCGGAGGCACGGCAGGCACGGCCGGACTCCGCAGCACCCGTTCGATGAGCCGCGCGGTGGGCCCGGGCGACAGCAGCGCCTCCCCCGCGGCGACCGTACGGATGGCGTCCAGCAGCTCGGCGGGCCGGGTGTCCTTGACCAGGAACCCGGCGGCCCCCGCCCGCAACGCGGAGACGATGTTCTCGTCGGTGTCGTACGTGGTCAGCACCAGCACCTTCACCGCCGCGAGCGCGGCATCCGCGGCGATCAGCCGGGTCGCCTCGATGCCGTCGAGGTCGGGCATCCGGATGTCCATCACGATCAGATCGGCGCGGGCGCTGCGGGCCAGCTCGATCGCCTCCCGTCCGGTCCCGGCCTCCCCGACGACCTCCATGTCCTTCGCGGACTCGACGAGCATCGCGAACGCCGACCGTACGAGGGTCTGGTCATCGGCGATCAGCACCCGGATCGGCCCGGCCCCCTCGCCCGCCCCGCTCACCGGGCACCTTCCTTCGCGACGGGCCCGGCGCCCCCGACCACCCCACGGGGCCAGACGGACGCGACGGACCCACCGGATTCACCCGACTCCACAGGCCCCGCCACCCCATCGTCACCCCCCAGCGGCAGCACCGCGCTCACCTCGAACCCCCGCCCCCCGGACAGCGGCCCGGCACCCAGCGCGCCGCCCACGCTGCGGGCCCGTTCCCGCATACCGACCAGCCCGTAGCCCGGCGTCCCGGTGCCGCTGCCCGCCCCGTCGTCGGTGACGGTGACCCGAAGGACGCCGGAGTCCCCGGACACCCGCACCCGCACGGTGAGATCGTCGCGTCCGCCGTGCCGGACGGCGTTGGTGAGGGCCTCCTGGACGATCCGGTAGGTGGCCGCGCCCACGGCGGGCGACACGGCGTCGGCGGTGACGGAGAGATCCACCGTGGCCCCGGCCAGCCGGGCGCTGTCGGCGAGGTCGCCCAGGCCGCGCAGATCGGGCAGCGGGCCCCGGGTCTCACCCCCGTCCTGGGCGCGCAGCACCTCCAGCGTGGTGCGCAGCTCGCCGCGCGCCGACCGGCAGGTCCCGGCGATGTCGTCGAGGGCGGCGGCGATGGCGGCCCGGTCCAGCCGCTCGGGATCGGCGCTCAGGACATGCGCGGCCACGGAGGTCTGCACGCCGATCAGCGTGATGCTGTGGGCCAGCAGATCGTGCAGGTCGCGGGCGATGCGCAGCCGTTCCTCGGCGACCCGGCGGCGGGCCTCCTCCTCCCGGGTCCGTTCGGCGCGCTCGGCGCGCTCCACGATCGCGGCGACGTACTGCCGGTAGTAGCGCACGTCGATGCCGAAGAACAGCACGGCGATGATCCAGCCGGAGATCCGCAGCAGTTCGAGCAGCCCGTCGGGATTGGTGACGGCGTTGAAGACGAGGCCGACGCCCAGCAGCGCGCCGCCGGTGACCAGGGTGCGCCGGACCGTACCGGTGGAAGCGACGGAGTACAGGACGACGACCATCACCGGAATGGGCGCGGCGTGGTGGTTGTCCAGGGCGTGGTACGGGCCGATGAGGGCCATGACCACGAGGAGCACCAGCACCGGATGGCGGCGCCGCCACACCAGCGGCACATGGGCGGCGTACAGCAGCGTCCAGCCGAGCGCGTCGGGCCGCAGCCCGGGGTCGCCCATCAGGCCGAGGCAGGTGCTGACGAGGGCCGCCGCGACGGCGAGCACGGCGTCGTTGCGCAGGGCGCGCGGGGCGGTCAGCGGGTCGCGGTTGATCGCGGCCATGATCCGTTCGCCGACGCGGGGCCGGGGCCGTCCCGCCTGGGTGGTTGCCTGCACGGGTCCATCTTCCGCTAAGGGGCGTCCCCTCCGGGAGGGAGGGGACGCCCGGTTCTCGGCCGGGTCAGCGGGTGCCCGCGGTCACCGGCTCGGTCTCCTTCGGCGGCACCGGCCGCCCGGGCGCCCGGGACAGCGGCCCCGGCCACCACACCGCGCGGCGCAGCGCCACGCTCGCGCTGGTCACCAGGTACGTCCGGACCAGGAAAGTGTCCAGCAGCACACCCACCGCGATGACGAAGCCCAGCTCGGCGAGCGGCACCATCGGCATGGTGATGAGCACCGCGAAGGTCGCGGCGAGCACCATCCCCGCCGAGGCGATCACGCCGCCGGTGGTGCGCAGCGCGGTCAGCGCCGCGGCGCTGGGCTCGGCGCCCTTGAGGGCCTCCTCCCGCATCCGGTGCATCAGGAAGATGCCGTAGTCCACGCCGAGCGCGACGAGGAACACGAAGGACAGCAGCCCCAGCCCCGGATCGGTCCCCCCGAAGCCGAACAGCGGCCCGAAGACGAGCCCGCCGATGCCGAGCGAGGCCCCCCACACCGCGACCACGGCGGCGACCAGCAGCAGCGGCGCGACCAGACTGCGCAGCAGCACCACCAGGATCAGCAGCACGGACAGCAGCACCAGCGGTACGACGATCGTCCGGTCCCGGGCGTTGGTGTCCTTCAGGTCGAGCTGTTCGGCGCTGGCCCCGCCGACGTACGAGCCGTCCAGCCGGTCGCGGAGTTCCTCGATGGTCCGGGTCTCCTGGGCGGACTGCGGCGGCGCGTCGGCCAGCACGGTGATCTCGGTCCAGCCGTCGCCGCTGCGCCCGCGTTCGGCGCTGCCGACCCCGCCGGTGTCCCGCACCTGGGCCAGCGTGGTGTCCGCCCCGTCGGTGGGGGTGATGACGGTGATGGGCTGCGTGCCGCGCTCGGGGTAGGCGGCGGCGAGCGTCTGCATGGCGGCCACCGCGTCGGGCGTGCTGGTGAAGGAGTCCTCCTGCTTGAGGTCGCCGGGCAGATTCAGGGTGCCCAGGGCCAGCGCCCCGAGCAGCAGGGCCCCGCCGAGCAGCACGGTCCGGGGCCGGCGCCCGGCCGAGTCGCCCATCGCCGCGAACAGCGACCGGCGGGCCTTGGGCGCACTGCCGTAGCGCGGCACCAGCGGCCAGAACACCCGCCGGCCGAGCAGCACCAGCAGGGCGGGCAGCAGGGTCAGCATGGCGAGCAGCGCGCACAGCACCCCGACGGTCCCGAGGGGGCCCATGCCCCGGCTGGAGTTCAGATCGGCGGCGAGCAGGCACAGCAGCCCGGCGGCGACGGTCCCGGACGAGGCGAGCACGGCGGGCCCGCAGCCGCGCAGCGCCCGGACCATGGCGTCGTAGGGCCGTTCGACCGTGCGCAGTTCCTCCCGGTAGCGGGAGACGAGCAGCAGCGCGTAGTCCGTCCCGGCGCCGAACACCAGGATCGTCATGATCCCGGAGGACTGGCCGGACACCGCCGTCCCGAACCACTGGTTGAGCCCGTAGGCCACGCCCATCGACAGAAAGTCCGCGATCCCGGCGACGACGAGCGGCACCAGCCACAGGAACGGACTGCGGTAGATGACGATAAGCAGTACGGCGACGACGGCGACGGTCGTGTAGAGCAGCGGCCCGTTGAGCGAGCTGTAGACCTCCCCGGCGTCGGTGGCCAGCGCGGCCTCACCGCCGACCTCGACGCTCAGCCCGTCCCCGCCCCGGGCCACGTCCCGCACCTCGTTGACGAGCGCGTCCCGGGCGTCCTCGTCCTGCCCCGGTTCATTGCTGGCGACGGGATACATCAGGGTGGTGCCGTCCGCGGAGTCCACCCCCACCGGCTCGGCGGCCAGCGTGTGCGCCCCGCTGATCTCCTGGATCTGCCGGGCCGCCGCCTCCCGGTCCGCGCCGGTCAGCCCGCCGTCGCGGTGATAGACGACGACCATCTCGCTGGTCTCACCACCGGGCAGCCGGTCCTGGATCTTGGCGACCTGCGTGGAATCGGCGCTGTTCGGCAGATAGTCCACGGCCCGGTCCCGCTGCACCTCCCCCAGCTTCGAGGCGAACGGCGAGGCGATCACCATCACAGCGATCCACAACCCGAGCACCACCCAGGGCACGACCCGCCACCGTCGCCGCACAGATGCAATAGCGGCCCCCATAGGAAGGGCCTCCCTCCGGTAGGACTGTCTGAGACGGTCCCCACCTTTCCGGGAGGCCAGCACGTTTACGTCACACGAAAGACCGAGTCGCCCGGTACTACGCCAGGCGTCGACGGGCCCCGACTACTCCCGGGGGAGTACGGCGACGCCCCAGTCTTTTAGGGGCGCGGGGAACTGCGCGACCAGCCACGACGCACCCGCACCCGAACCCGCAAGCGAACCCAGCCCTCAGGGGACCGCCGCCGCAGCCAGCAGCCGCGTCACCTCATCCGCCGTAATGGTCAACGCCGCGCCAACCGTGGCCAGCACTTCCCGCTCAGCCGCCGTGTAGGGCCCATCCGCGAGAGCGATCCGCGCCCCCTGCAACAAGATCCCCTCCCGCCCCGCGGGCGCGAGATGCGGCGCCAGCGGATCGAGCGCCTCGTGCAGCTCTATGGCCAGCCCCGGCCCGCAGGGCCGCCCGTACACCCGCCCCGTATCCGCCGCGAGCGCCTCGACCAGCGCGTCGAGCTGGTCCTCCGTGCAGTCGTCGAAGCCGGCCGCCCGCACGGTCCCCGCCGCGGTGGACAGCGACGTACGCGCCCGGGTCCCGTCGGCGGCCAGCACGGCCAGCGCGACGGTGTGCACGGCGTCCCGCAGCATCGCCGAGAACCGGGAGGTGGTCGGATGATCGAGAACGTCCGTCCCGAAGTGCCGCCGGCAGGCCGCGCACTCGATGGTGGGCCCGGTCTCACCGCGCGGCAGCACCGGCACCCCGAGCAGGGTGAACCGGCGGCGGCCGGTCAGTCGCTGGAAATTGCGGTCACCGCCGCAGCCCGGGCAGAAGAACTGTCCGTCGCCGACGGCCGTCCACGCCGTGCGGGTGCCCAGAATGCGCGAATGCCTGGCCGCGCGACCGTCTCGTCCTGGCAGCACGTCGCACCTCCGTAACCCCACGGCAACATCGCCGCGCCTGCGTGATGTTAGCCACATTGATGAGCCGTAGTCAGTACCTTGGACGAGACCTTTCCGTGACCTTGGCGAGAGTTGGCCGGTAAACGGCGGGATCCCGCCCACCGAAGACGGTGGACGGGATCCGCAAACCCCCGGTCCCGGCGGTCAGCGAGCCGCCCGGTTGACGGCGGAGACGACCGCCTTCAGTGAGGCACGGGTGGTGTTCGGGTCGATGCCGATGCCCCACAGCACCTGGTCACCGATCGCGCACTCGATGTAGGAGGCGGCCTGCGCGGAGGCACCCTCGCTCATGGTGTGCTCCTGGTAGTCCAGCAGCCGTACGTCGACACCGGTGGACTGGAGGGCGTCGAAGAAGGCCGAGATCGGACCGTTGCCGGAGCCGGTCAGCACGGTGTCCGTGCCGTCGACGGTGGCCTCCACGGTGAGGGTGTCCACCCCGTCGGTGTCGGTGGTGGACTGCCCGGTACGCACCTGGACACGGCCCCAGGGGTTGTCCGGGTTGGGCAGGTACTCGTCCTGGAAGATCGCCCAGATGTTGCTCGGCGTGACCTCGCCGCCCTCGGCGTCCGTCTTGGCCTGGATGATCTTGGAGAACTCGATCTGCATCCGGCGCGGCAGGTCGAGCTTGTGCTCGTTCTTCAGGACGTACGCCAGCCCGCCTTTGCCGGACTGCGAGTTCACCCGGATCACGGCCTCGTAGGAGCGGCCGACGTCCTTGGGGTCGATGGGCAGATACGGCACGGCCCACTCGATGTCGTCGACCGTCCTGCCCTGGGCCGCGGCGTCGGCCTCCATGGCGTCGAAGCCCTTCTTGATGGCGTCCTGGTGGGAGCCGGAGAAGGACGTGTAGACCAGGTCGCCCACGTAGGGGTGGCGCGGGTGGACCTCCATCTGGTTGCAGTACTCCCACGTACGACGGATCTCGTCGATGTCGGAGAAGTCGATCTGCGGGTCGACGCCCTGCGAGAACAGGTTCATGCCCAGGGTGACCAGGTCGACGTTGCCGGTGCGCTCGCCCTGTCCGAACAGACAGCCCTCGACCCGGTCGGCCCCGGCCATCAGCGCCAGCTCGGCGGCGGCGACGGCGGTCCCCCGGTCGTTGTGCGGGTGGATCGACAGGCACACGTGCTCGCGGCGGCTCAGATGGCGGCCCATCCACTCGAACCGGTCGGCGTGGGTGGACGGCGTGGAGCGCTCGACGGTGGCCGGCAGGTTCAGGATGATCTCGCGGTCCGGACCGGGCTGCCAGACGTCCATGACCGCCTCGCAGACCTCCAGCGCGAAGTCCAGCTCGGTGTCGGTGAAGATCTCCGGCGAGTACTGGTAGCCGAAGGTGGTCTCCGGGCCCAGCAGCTTGTCGGCGTACTCCATGACCAGCCGCGTCCCGTCCACGGCGATCTGCTTGATGTCGTCCCTGGAGCCCCGGAAGACGACCCGGCGGAAGACGGGGGCGGTGGCGTTGTAGAGATGCAGGGTCGCGCGGTGGGCGCCCTTCAGGGACTCCACGGTCCGCTCGATCAGATCCTCACGGGCCTGGGTCAGGACGGAGATCGTCACGTCCTCGGGGATGGCGCCCTCGTCCTCGATGATCGAGCGCACGAAATCGAAGTCGGTCTGCCCGGAGGCGGGGAACCCGACCTCGATCTCCTTGTAGCCCATCTTGACCAGCAGATCGAACATCGCCCGCTTGCGTACCGGGGACATCGGGTCGATCAGGGCCTGGTTGCCGTCACGCAGGTCGGTGGAGAGCCAGCGGGGGGCGACGGTGACGCGCTGTCCGGGCCAGGTGCGGTCGGGGATGTCGACCTGCTCGTAGCGGCCGTACTTGTGGATCGGCATGGAACTGGGCTGCTGGCGATTCGCCATGATGCGGGGGCTCCTCAGGTGTCCGGGAAGGACGGCCGACGGCAACACCAAGCGCCGCGGGGAGGGAGTCGACCTGTCTTACAGGCCCTCGCCGCGGCAGCTAAGAAGAAGCAGCCCAAAACGCATGATGCCCAGCACTGTAACCGACACAGAACTCCTACGCCCCCCTGTATCACCATCCGAAACCGGGACTCACCTATGCAGGGCCCCGGGGGCTGACTTCTTCACGGGGGTTGCGGGCAACGCCCTCAAGGGGCGCGGGGCTGTGCTCACTATGCGGCTCCGCCGCGTGGGCGCGAGCAACCACAACGCACCCGCACCCTGTAACACACCGCAACCACCCCAACCGAGAACCGGCCCACACTTCACCATTCCCGGTAACCCCTAGTGACGCAGACCCAACGGAGTGCCAAGGTGTCGCACATGAAGAACCACGGGGCCCACGAGCCCATCTTCTGCACGATCATCCCCCCACACGCCCTGGACAAGCTCGCCCAGGCCCAAGAACCCGCCGTGGCCGGCGCGGCGCGCCGCACCCTCCAGCGCGACGCCTTCGAGCGCACCCAGCGCCGCCTGACCACCGTCCTGGGCGCCCCCGCGGTCGCCGCCCCCGCCGCCGCGGCCCCCGGCACCCCCCACCGCACCATCTACGACGCCCAGCACAAGACCTCCCTGCCCGGCAAGAAGGTCCGCGGCGAAGGCTCGGACCCGGGCCAGGACGCCACCGTCAACCGCGCGTACGCGGGCCTCGGCGCCACCTACGAACTCTTCTTCTCGGCCTTCGCCCGCGACTCGATCGACGCGAACGGCCTCCCGCTGGACGCGACGGTCCACTACGACGAGGACTACAACAACGCGTTCTGGAACGGCGAGCAGATGGTGTTCGGCGACGGCGACGGCGAGATCTTCCTCGACTTCACGCTCCCGATCGACGTCATCGGCCATGAACTCGCCCACGGCGTCACCCAGTACACCGCGAACCTCACGTACTTCGGCCAGCCCGGCGCGCTCAACGAGTCGCTCTCGGATGTCTTCGGCTCGCTCATCAAGCAGTACACGCTCGGCCAGACCGCCGACCAGGCGGACTGGCTGATCGGCGCCGGACTGCTCGCCCCGCGCGTCACGGGCGTGGCCCTGCGCTCGATGAAGGCCCCGGGCACGGCGTACGACGACGACGTCCTCGGCAAGGACCCGCAGCCCGCGACGATGGACGACTTCGTGCGCACCGGCCGGGACAACGGCGGCGTGCACATCAACTCCGGCATCCCCAACCACGCGTTCTATCTCGCCGCCACCGAACTCGGCGGCCACGCCTGGGAGCGGGCCGGACAGGTCTGGTACGACGTGCTGACCGGCGGCGAACTGTCGGAGGAGGCCAGTTTCGCGGACTTCGCCGATCTGACGGTCACCGCCGCGCGGACCCGGTTCGGCGCGGGCGAGGAACTCCAGGCCGTGCAGAAGGCATGGGAACAGGTCGGGGTGCGCGAGGCGTAGTTCCGTACTAGACAGGGACCCATGCGGATTCAGGTGAGGCGCACGGGAGGTTTCGCCGGCATCGAGCGGCACGCCGAGGTGGACACCTCGGGGCGGCCCGACGCGGCGGAGTGGCAGGCCCTGGCCGGGCGGGCGGTCGCCGCCGGCCGGGGCACCCCGCCGCCCGGGGTGCCGGACGGCTTCGGATACGAGATCACGGTGGACGGCACGACGGTGTACTGCGCGGACCCCCGGCTCACGGACGACCAGCGCCAGCTGATCAGACGGGTCCTCAAGGAAGGCGCGTAGCCCGCGCCGGCCCCGTGCGGGCAACCGCCTTTTCCCGCCCGCCCGTTGACTTCCGTTACCCCTGGTACGGATGATCCGCGCATGGCGACGACCGACCCACGCGCGAAGACGGCGACACCCCCTGCGAGCGACCCCGTTCCCCGGTTCCCGGACGGGTTCCTCTGGGGGGTGTCGACCTCCGCGCATCAGATCGAGGGCGCGGCGGACGAGCGGGAACCGTCGGTGTGGGACACCTTCACCGCCGAGCCCGGCCGGGTGAAGGACGGCTCGACCGCCGCCGTGGCCTGCGACCACTATCACCGCTACGAGCAGGACGTGGCGCTGCTGGCCGGGCTGGGCGTGGACGCGTACCGCTTCTCGATCTCCTGGCCCCGGGTGAACTCCCCCGGCGGGCTGGACTTCTACGACCGGCTGGTGGACGCCCTGTGCGCGGCGGGCGTCCGCCCGGTGGCGACCCTCTTCCACTGGGATCTGCCGCTCGGCCTCGACTGGCGGGAGCGGGACACGGCCGCCCGGTTCGCCGACCATGCGGCGGTGGTCGCCGGGCGGCTCGGCGACCGGGTGACCCGGTGGATCACCCTCAACGAGCCCGCCGAACACACCCTGCTGGGCCATGCCCTGGGCCTGCACGCGCCCGGCAAGCAACTGCTGTTCGACGCGCTGCCGGTGGCCCACCATCAACTGCTCGCGCACGGTCTGGCCGTTCCGGTGCTGCGCGCGGCCGGGGCCACGGACATCGGGATCGCCAACTCGCACGGCCCGACCTGGCCCGCGTCCGACGACAGCGCGGACGTGGCGGCGGCCGACTTCTACGACGTCCTGCTCAACCGGCTGTTCGCCGAACCGCTGCTACTGGGCGCCTACCCGTCCGGGCTGGGCGAGCTGATGCCGGCCGACGATCTCGCGGCCGACCTGAAGACGATCTCCGCGCCGCTCGACTTCTACGGCGTCAACTACTACGCGCCGACCCGGGTGGGCGCCCCGCAGGGCACGGAGATCGACTTCGGCGGGGTGCGGATGCCGGCCGAACTGCCCTTCTCGGTACGGGAGATCGAGGGCGTCCCGGTGACCGACTTCGGCTGGCCGGTGCTCCCGGACGGCCTCACCGAGCTGCTGACCGGCTTCCGCGACCGCTACGGCGACCGGCTCCCACCGATCGTCATCACCGAGAACGGCTGCTCCTACGACGGCCTCGACGACCAGGACCGGATCGGCTACCTGGACGGCCATATCCGCGCCCTGCACCGGGCGATCGAGGCGGGGGTCGACGTACGCGGATACTTCGTGTGGTCGCTGCTCGACAATTTCGAGTGGGCGGAGGGGTACGCGCGGCGCTTCGGGCTGGTGCACGTGGACTACGCGACGCAGAAGCGCACCCCCAAGGCGTCCTACGGGTGGTACCGGGAGCTGCTGCGCGCCCAGCGGTGACGACCCGGCCGCCTCACCGGGCGCGTCTCAACCGGGCACGCCTCACAGGGCTCCGGCGTCCCGCGCGTTCCACCCGCTCGGGAAGAGCGGGCGGAAGCCCGGTTCGTGGCGGATCCGCTCGGTGGACATGATGCCGGTCCAGGGGTCGGGGTCGGTGCGGGCGGCGAGTTCGGCGGGCGGCTCGACGCCGTTGGGCTGGTGCAGTTCGACGGCGGTGACGGGGGCGTCGTCGGCGATGTTGTAGACGCCGGTGGCGCCCGGGGGCCACAGCAGCCGGAGCAGGGCCTGGGCCACGTCCGAGTGGTGGCCCATCTGGAGCCGCCCGGCGCCCGGCCAGTGCGCGGCCCAGTGCAGGGCCTGGGCCAGATGCGGGTCGCCCTCGCCATGGACGAAGGGGAGGCGGCCGACGCGCAGGTCCAGACCGTTCAGCGCGCTCAGCTCCCGCTCGGCCGCGAGCTTGGACTCGGTGCAGGCGCCCCACAGCTCCCCGCCCGGCCGGCTCTCGTCCTCCTCGACCAGCGGGCGGCCCCTTCCCGCCCCGTACACGAGCCCCGTACTGACCTGCACGGACCTCCGTACCCCGGAGGTCCGCGCGGCCCGGCCGAGGGCGAACTGCTCGCGCAGAACGCCATGTCGAAGGCTCTGGTGGGCGATGTGATGTCCGACCCGCGCCGGGAGCGCAATCTGCTGCGCCGCTTCTTCCTGGACCCGCGCTCGCTCGCGCTCTCCCCGCCCGAGGCCACCCGGCCATGGCCCGCAACCACGTGGCGACCCTGCGCGCGGGGGCCGCCGCCCGCCCCGAGGCCCCGGAACCGGCGGCCGTGGTGGCCGAACTCCGCTCCGCCAGTGAGGAATTCGCCCGGCTGTGGACCGAGCACGAGGTCTCCCGGCGCAACCGCGCCACGAAACGCTTCCTGCACCCGGTGGTGGGCCTGCTGGAGCTGGACTGCGAGGTTCTGCTGAGCCGCCAGCACCGCCATCTGCTGATCATCCACTCGGCCCGCCCCGGGACGGAGAGCCATGAACGCCTCGGGCTCCCGCGGGTGGTGGGCACCCAGGACTTGTCACCGGCCTGAGCGTGAACGCCGCCTCAGGGGCGCTCTGTCACGCCGCGGCTCCACCGCACGGGCACGGGCAGTCACCCGCACCCGGCGCGGGCACAGCCGTCAGAACCCCAGCTTCCGCAGCTGCTTGGGGTCCCGCTGCCAGTCCTTCGCCACCTTCACGTGCAGATCCAGGAAGACCGGCGTCCCCAGCAGCGCCTCGATCTGCTTGCGGGACTTGATCCCGACGTCCTTGAGCCGCTTGCCCTTGGGGCCGATGACGATCCCCTTCTGGCTGGGCCGCTCGATGTAGAGGTAGGCGTGGATGTCGAGCAGCGGCCGGTCGGCGGGGCGGTCGGGACGCGGCAGCATCTCCTCGACCACCACGGCGATGGAGTGCGGCAGCTCGTCGCGTACGCCCTCCAGGGCCGCCTCCCGGATCAGCTCGGCGATCATCACCTGCTCGGGCTCGTCGGTCAGCTCGCCGTCGGGGTAGAGGTGCGGGCCCTCGGGGAGCAGCGGGACCAGCAGATCGGCGAGCAGATCGACCTGCTTGCCGGAGACCGCCGACACCGGCACGATCTCGGCCCACTCGAAGCCCAGCTCCTTGCCGAGCTGGTCGATGGCGATGAGCCGCTCGGCGAGGGTCTTGGAGTCGACCAGGTCGGTCTTGGTGACGACGGCGACCTTGGGGGTCTTGCGGATCCCGGCCAGCTCCTTGGCGATGAACCGATCGCCGGGGCCGATCTTCTCGTTCGCCGGGAGACAGAAGCCGATCACGTCGACCTCGGCCCAGGTGGCGCGGACCACGTCGTTGAGCCGCTCGCCGAGCAGCGTGCGCGGCTTGTGCAGGCCGGGGGTGTCCACCAGGATCAGCTGGGCGTCGGGGCGGTGCACGATGCCCCGGACGGTGTGCCGGGTGGTCTGCGGCTGGTCCGCGGTGATCGCCACCTTCCGCCCGACCAGAGCGTTCGTGAGGGTGGACTTGCCCGCGTTGGGGCGGCCCACGAAACAGGCGAAGCCGGCGCGGTGCGGCGCCGTTGACGGCTCGGAGGACGGGGTTCGAACGCTCATGGCGCCCATTCTCCCTGATCCACAAAGCGGTGCCGTACGGGAGTGGGCCCGGCGCGGGCCCGCTCCCGTACGGCGTACGGCCGGGATCAGCCGCATCGGCCGGATCAGTCGAACACGAACGGCCCCGGCGACTGGGGCGCGGTCGCCGTACAGGTGAGGTTGATGAAGCCCCAGATGGTCATCTTCAGCTGGCCGCCGAACGCCTCCAGGCTGTCGCCGGAGGCCACCGTGCCGCTCAGCGGGCCGACGGTGACCGGGTCGCCGGTGTTCATGGCCGGGTTCTCGGTGCCGGAGAAGGTGACGGCGGCGCCGCTCGCCTTCACCAGGGTGAGGGAGGAGACGATGGAGTCGGCGCCGAGGGCGACCGGGGCGGTGATCGCGGTGGAGGTGAGGGTGATGGTCGCCGCCGTGCCGTTCTGGGTGGCGGTGAGGGTGGCGGCGCCGGTGCCGAGGCCGCCGCAGTCGGCGTTGATGGTGGCGGTGGCGGGGGTGACGGCGAGCGCCGTGGGTGCCAGGGCGAGCCCGGTGACCGCGAGGGCGACGGCCGTGAGGGCCGCGCCGGTGGCGGTCCGCTTGAGTGTCCCTGTCCGCTTGCGTGTCATGGGGATGCGGTTCCCTTCCCGTGGGGGATGCCATGTGGGGGTGAACGGGAGACGGCACGCCACGCACAGACGAGCTGCGGATCTGACGGTCCGTCGGGACTAGCGTTTTTATTGATACCGGAGCGACGGACCGCGGTGAGGACGAGAACCGGCCATGTTACCGCCGGTAAGTTGAACAGATGATCGATGAACGGGTGACGGGTGACGGGTGAGCGGTGAGCCGGTGACGGGTGACCGGTGAACGGGCGACCGAGTGCCTACTCGGCACCGGCCGTCAGCCGCACCTCTCCGTCCGGCCCCGCCAGGAACACCGGCGTCCCGGCCCCGCCCAGATCCCGTACGGCCGCCAGATCCCCGGCCGCCACCTCCGCGGCCTCGCTCACCACGGCCGCCGCCTCCAGCGACCGCGCCCCGGACGCCACCGCCATCGCCACCGCCGTCTGCACCGCGCTGAGCCGCAGCGACTCCAGCGCCACCGTCCCGGCGACATACGTCCGCCCGGTCTCGTCCCGTACGGCGGCCCCCTCGGGCACTCCGTTGCGGGCCCGGGCGGAACGGGCCAGGGTGACGATCTTGCGGTCCTCGGCGTCGAGCGCGCTGCTGTCGGTCATGCCCCGAAGCATACGAAGCGAGCGCGCCCGCCCGTCACGGGCGGTCCAGCCGCAGCCGCTCGGCCCGCGGCAGACCCGCCACCACCAGGTCGTACGAGTCCTCCACCAGCTCTTTGACCAGCGTGCCCGGCAGATCGGCGACCGTCACCGTGTTCCAGTGCCGCTTGTTCATGTGCCAGCCGGGGACGATCAGCCCGGGATGCTCGCCGCGCAGCCGCACCGCGTCTTCCGGGTCGCACTTGAGGTTGACCTTCAGCGGCTCGGCGTCCAGAGAGCTGAGCGCGAAGAGCTTGCCGAGGACCCGGAAGACCGAGGTCCCGGGCCCGAACGGAAAGTCCTCCACGGCCGCGTTGAACGACAGACACAGCTCACGCAGCTCCGGAGGGGTCACGCTTCCTCCCGATGCGGCGACTTCACAGCCCCCGCCGATCCCGCCGCCTCCACCGGCTCCACGAGGACCGTCACGATCTTGTTGCGGCGCCCGGCCGGGGCCTCCGCCGTCAGCCGCAGGGAGCGCCCGTCGGGCAGGTCGACCACGGCCGTGGCACCGGCGATCGGCACCCGCCCCAGACACTTGGCGAGCAGTCCGCCGACCGTCTCCACGTCCTCGTCGTCGTACGCCTCCAGCCCGTACAGCTCGCCCAGGTCGCCGATGTCGAGCCGGGCGGTGACCCGGTGGCGGCCCGCGCCCAGCTCCTGCACGGGCGGCAGCTCACGGTCGTACTCGTCGGTGATCTCGCCGACGATCTCCTCCAGGATGTCCTCGATGGTGACGATCCCGGCCGTGCCGCCGTACTCGTCGATCACCACGGCGACGTGATTGCGCTCCTTCTGCATCTCGCGCAGCAGATCACCGGCGTTCTTGGTGTCCGGCACGAAGAACGCGGGGCGCATCGCCGTCGACACCAGCTCGGACTCGGCGTCCCGGCTGATGTGGGTCTTGCGGGCGAGATCCTTCAGATACACGATCCCGACGATGTCGTCCTCGCTCTCCCCGGTCACCGGGATCCGTGAGAAACCGGAACGCAGGGCGAGGGTGAGGGCCTGGCGGATGGTCTTGTACCGCTCGATCACCACCAGGTCGGTGCGCGGGACCATCACCTCACGCACCAGCGTGTCGCCCAGCTCGAACACCGAGTGCACCATCCGGCGCTCGTCGTCCTCGATCAGCGACTCCTGCTCGGCGAGATCCACCAGCGCCCGCAGCTCCGCCTCGGACGCGAACGGACCACGCCGGAAGCCCTTGCCGGGGGTGAGCGCGTTGCCGATCAGGATCAGCAGCGAGGGGATCGGGCCCATGATCCGCGCGAGCGGCAGCAGCACATACGCGGCGGCGGTCGCGGTGTTCAGCGGATGCTGCCGCCCGATGGTACGAGGCGACACCCCGACCGCGACATACGACACCAGCACCATGACCCCGATGGCGATGAGCAGCGCCTCCCAGGTGGCCGGGAACTCCTTCAGACAGGCGTACGTCACCAGCGCGGCGGCGGCCATCTCGCAGGCCACCCGCACCAGCAGCGCCACATTCAGATACCGGGTGGGGTCGGCGGCGATCTGCGCCAGCCTGGCGCTGCCGCGCCGCCCGGACCGTACGGCTTCCTCCGCGCGGAAGCTGGAGACGCGCGCGAGGCCCGCCTCCGCGCAGGCGGCGAGCCAGGCCACGACGACCAGCGCGACGGCGCCGGTGATCAGGGGGATGCTCATGACACGGTCGGGGCGGGGGACGGACCGGTCAGGCCCTTCTCCGCACGCCAGCCGTCCACGATGGCCGCCTGAAGCCCGAACATCTCGGCCTTCTCGTCCGGCTCCTCATGGTCGTACCCCAGCAGATGCAGCACTCCGTGCACGGTGAGCAGCTGAAGCTCCTCGTCCATGGAGTGCTGCGTGTCCGCTTCCGCCCCCTGTTTGGCGGCGACCTCCGGGCACAGCACGATGTCCCCGAGCAGCCCCGGCGGGGGCTCCTCGTCATCCTTCGACGGTGGCCTCAGCTCATCCATCGGGAAGGACATCACATCCGTCGGCCCCGGCAGATCCATCCACTGGATGTGCAGCTGCTCCATGGCGTCGGCGTCCACGACGATCACCGAGAGTTCGGAGAGCGGGTGGATACGCATCCGCGCGAGCGCGTAGCGGGCGATGTCGAGGACCGCCTGCTCGTCGACCTCGGTCCCGGACTCGTTGTTGACGTCGATCGACATCTGCTGCTGTTCTACTTCCCCTGAGAACCCTTGGCATCGGACGTGCCACGGCCCTGGTACATGCCGTTCTCCGTGCCGTTCTGGCTGTCGTACTGCTCGTACGCGTCGACGATACGGCCCACCAGCTTGTGCCGGACGACGTCGTGCGACGACAGCCGGGAGAAGTGCACGTCCGGCACCCCTTCCAGGATCTCCTGCACCTGCCGCAGCCCCGACTTGGTGCCCTTGGGCAGGTCGACCTGCGTCACATCCCCCGTGATCACGATCTTCGACTCGAAACCGAGCCGGGTGAGGAACATCTTCATCTGCTCGGGGCTGGTGTTCTGAGCCTCGTCCAGAATGATGAAGGCGTCATTCAGGGTGTTGTGGGTCAGCAGGTAGTCCGTGGTGACGTAGAGCGAGTCCTCGGCGGCCACCTGGATGCAGACCGTCTCCTCCCGGCCCGCGGGCTCGATGGAGTCGATGAAACGCATCGGGCGACCGCCGCCGCCGCCCGCGTGGTACTTGTCACGCTTGCGGGCGAGGCGGAAGGGTTCGATGCCTTCGGGGAGGCGGATGTCGATGATGTGGGCGTCCCGGCGGTACGTGCCCCGTGCGCTGCCTTGCTTGCGGCCCTCGGCAGCACGGCGTCGGGTGTACGCGACACCGCCCAGCGACTGGACCAGGGCGATGACGTCATCGCGGAGCATGATCGATGTCGTCGCGTACTGGACACGGCAGGTCCGGTCCTTCTGCGTGACAGGGCCGCCGTCGGAGTCGAGGAGACCCTGGAGCACGGCGAGACGGACCTCGGCCGCGTTGTACAGGTAGGCGTCCGGAACGAACTTGGTGTGCGAGCGGGTACGCAGAAGATCGAGTTCACGCAGGACGCGGGTGACAGGGTTCTCCAGCGTGACGACATCACCGGGCGACTTGATCCGGTTCAGGACGTAGTCGGGCCCACTCCTGTGACGCACCTGGACTCCCGGCAGCACTGCCTCCAACGCCATCGCCAGGTCTGGATCCCCTGTGGCGAAGGACGGCGTGGTGGAACCGGTCAGGCAGCCGTCGCCCAGCAGCAGCCCCAGTGCGTAGGGGTCCATGGGGACCTCTCGCTCGGGGAAACACACCGGCGCGGTGAGCATCGGCAACTCGTACCTGCGCGCATGTGCGGCCCGCAGATTGCCGATCATCTCCTGCGTCTCCAGGACCCGCCACGGCTTGTCGCGCCGCTTGTCATCGCGGGTCCTGACGGTCCACAGGTGCTCGCCGCAGCACAGCGTCCAGGAGCCGTCCTGGGCCGTGACACGGTAGACGTCCTTCTCGCCCTGCGGGTAGACGCCCAGCACGGGCGTCGGCTCACCGTTGGAGCCGATGACGAGGTCACCGACCTTGAGGCCGCCGATGGGGCGCCAGCCGTCCGGCGTGAGGACATTCGTGAAGACCGGGTGCGCGCGGCCCCTCATATATGCCAGCGGCGCCACCTCGATCGTGCCCGCGGCCATCAGCTTGGGGATGGAGTCCGGGTCGATCATGTCGTGCAGGGCGTCGTAGAGCGGGCGCAGGTAGGGGTCGATCTTTTCGTAGAGGGTGCCGGGGAGGAAGCCGAGGCGCTCGCCCGCCTCTACCGCGGGGCGGGTCAGGATGATGCGGTTGACCTGCTTGGACTGGAGGGCCTGGACCGCCTTGGCCATCGCCAGATACGTCTTGCCGGTACCGGCGGGGCCGATGCCGAAGACGATGGTGTGGTGGTCGATCGCGTCGACGTACCGCTTCTGGTTGAGGGTCTTGGGGCGGATCGTGCGGCCTCGCGAGGACAGGATGTTCTGTGTCAGCACCTGCGCCGGGGTCTCGGCCCCGTCGCTCTCCCCGTTCTCGCTCGCCTTGAGCATGGCGATCGAGCGTTCCACTGCGTCCTCCGTCATCGGCTGCCCGGTGCGGAGCACCAGCATCATCTCGTCGAACACGCGCTGGACCATGGCGACCTGTGCCGGGTCGCCGGTCGCGCTGATCTCATTGCCCCGGACGTGGATGTCGGCCGCCGGGAAGGCCTTCTCGATCACACGCAGAAGGGAATCGCCGGACCCCAGGAGGGTGACCATGGAGTGCTGGGCGGGGACGGTGATCTGTGCGCTCGCGTGCCCCTGGGCGGGGGTATGAGCTGTGGGTGTCTGAGTCATGGGCCGGCGCAGATCGCCTGCTTTTCCTCCTTGATACGGCCGCGTGGCTGAGGGCGGCCTCGCGTTTCCCAGGGTACGACGGGGGGCTGACATCGCCGTAGGGCTTTTCACGGGCGATGTTCCGAACGGCCGGGCGGGCTCATGCCGGGCGGTCCCCTGCCGGGCGGTCCCCTGCCGAGCGGGCTTCTGCCGAGCAGGCTTCTGCCGAGCGGGCTCATACCGTGCGGCCGAAGCCGATCGTGGGAACCGCTCTGCGCAGGGGCCAGGGTCTCGCGCACTCGCCGGGGACCAGGCCGTCCAGGAACGCGTACCGCTTCAGGGCCGCCGGGTCCTGGCCGGGCAGTGACTGCACCTTGCGCCACCAGGCGCCGATCTCCGACCAGCCGGGGGCGGAGAGCGAGCCGCCGAACTCCTGGACCGACAGCGCGGCGGTGAGCCCGGCGAAGGCGAGCCGGTCGGCGAGCGGCCAGTCGGCGAGGGTCCCGGCGACGAATCCGGCCACGAAGACATCCCCCGCGCCGGTCGGGTCCAGCGCCTCGACGGCGATGGCGGGCACCTCGGCGGTCTCACCGGTCCGGCCGTCGACCGCGTACGCCCCCTCCGCGCCGAGGGTGACGACCGCCAGCGGTACGTACCGGGCGAGGGCGTGGGCGGCGCGGCGGGGGCAGTCGGTGCCGGTGTAGCGCATCGCCTCCTGCGCGTTGGGCAGGAACGCCTCGCAGAACTCCAGGTCGGCGAGGCCCGCCAGGTCCCAGGCGCCGGTGTCGTCCCAGCCGACGTCGGCGAAGATCCGGGTGCCCTTGCGGCCGGCCTGTTCGATCCAGGGGTCGCGGCGGCCGGGGGTGAGCGCGGCGACGGCGGCCCGCGCGTGCGGCGGGCGGTCGGGGGCGGGTTCCTCGGGGGGTGGTTCATGGCCGTGCGACACCATGGTGCGCTCGTCGTCGTAGGCCATGGAGACGGTGACCGGGGAGTGCCAGCCGGGGACCGTGCGCGAGGGGGTGAGGTCGATGCCCTCGCCGGTCTCCAGGGCGTCCCAGCAGTACTCCCCGTAGTGGTCGTCGCCGAAGGCGGCGGCGAGGGAGGTGCGCATCCCGAGACGGGCGAGGGCGGTGGCCATGTTGGCGACGCCGCCGGGGCTCGATCCCATGCCCCGCGCCCATGACTCGGTCCCGCGCACCGGCGCGGATTCGAGGCCGGTGAAGATGATGTCGAGGAAGACCGTGCCGGTGAGATAGACGTCCCAGGGCGGATCGTCGGGCTGGCGGAGATCGGCCAGTGGATCGACCTGGCGGTGCGGCGGCGCCTTTCGGGCGATGGCGTTGGAGGCTTTCACTTGCGCTCCCTGACGTGGTGCGGATCTGGTCAGTGTGCACCACGCCACTGACAACGGGCGCTGACCAGGCGGGCGAGCGCCCACGCGAGGGGGCCGGCCTTTACCCGGGCCCTGTGGCCCCAAACAGAATTCCGCCAGATTCACGCATTCGGCCCTCCCCCCACCCCGCCCCCAGTTGATACAAATTGCCCGCTTGATACGAATATGCCAGCGCGTCCCTGTCCACCGATGCCCGCCGACAGGGGCCGCCCGCCGCCCGTCCCCTTCCTGTGCCGCTCGCCTCGCATGCCCTGGGACCGCCCGTGTCCGCCCGCACCGCTCCGCCCCGGCCGCTGGTCGCCCTGTTCACCGCCGGGCATCTGGCCCCCTATCTGCTGCCGACGCTGGTCGGCCGGCTCGACTCCCGGCTGGGTGTGTCCGCGCCCCAGGCCGGTGCCATCGGGAGTGTGCTGCTGCTGAGTTCGGCGTCGGCGGGGTTCGTGCTCGCGTCCCGGGTCGACCGGATCGGCGCCCGGACGCTCGCCCGCACCGGGCTGGCGCTGGCCGCCCTCGGCTACGGCGGGGCCGCGCTGACCGCCTCCGTACCGGCCGTCGTCCTCGGCGCGCTGCTCGGCGGCCTCGGATCGGGTACGGCCACGGCGGTCGCCGCCACCGGGATGGCCGCCCGGCGCGCACCGCAGCGGGCGACCACGCTCGGGCTGCTGTCGGTGTCCGCGCTCGCGGGCGCGGTCCATCTGACGGTCCCGCACCTCGGGCCCGGCCATGGCCTGCCGTTCGGCGCGATGGCGCTCACCGCGCTGGCGGTGTGGCCGTTCACCGGTCGCCTCCAGGGCCGTACGCGCGTGTCCGCGTCCCGGGCCCCGCGCGAGCCGCTCCCCCAACTGCGCTGGGGGCTGCTGCTGGCCGTCGCGCTGCCGTTCTGGTCGATGGCGCAGAACTGCCTGTGGGGGGTCAGCGGCCGGATCGGGGTCGTCCAGGCGCGGTTGGACGAGGCGGCCGTGGGGGTCGTCTTCGCGCTGGCGCTGGGTGCCGGGCTGCTCGGCGCGGTCGCCGCGCGGGCGCTGGGTCCGCGGCTCGGGCTCGCGCTGCCGGTGGGCGCGGGCAGCGCCGTGATCGCCGTCTGCATAGCGCTGAGCGCCGCCGCGACGGGCCTGCCGGCCTTCGCCGTCGGCGAGATCGGCTGGAACGCCGTCCACCCGCTGGTCCTGTCGTACGTCATCGGCCTGGCCGCCTCGCTGGATGTGCGCGGACGCTGGGCGGTGCTCGCCGGCTCGGCGTTGTCGCTGGGCGCGGCGGCGGGGCCGCTGGTGGGCAGTGTGCTGTCCGCGCGGGCGGGTTTCCCGGCGATGGGGGTGGTCCTGGGGGCCGGGCTGCTGGTGACGGCGGTTCCGATGACGGCGGTGGCGCTGCGGCCGGGCCGCCCGCGGGGGCCGGAGGCCGCCGAGGTCCCGGGGACCCCGGAGATCCCGGTGGACGGTCCGGGTGTGCCCGCCCCCAGGCGCCCGTACGGGAGGGCGGACTCGGCGAACGACTGAGCCGGGCGGGTCAGCGCCGCTTGGGCAGGGGGACGCGTTGCAGGTCGTGCGCCACGGTCAGTTCGCCCTCGAACCCGGCGGCGCGCGCCTGCTGTTCGAAGGCGTCGACGTCTCCGGGTTCGCTGTAGCGCTGGCTGAAGTGGGTGAGGACCAGGTGCCGTACGCCGCCGTCGCGGGCCACGCGGGCGGCCTGTCCGGCGGTGAGGTGGCCGTGTTCGACGGCGAGCCGTTCGTCGGCGTCGAGGAAGGTGGACTCGATGACGAGCAGGTCGCAGCCCTCGGCGAGGGCGTGGACGCCGTCGCAGAGGCGGGTGTCCATGACGAACGCGAACCGCTGTCCGCGCCGCACCTCGCTGACCTGGTCCAGCCGGATGCCGCCGAGCGATCCCTCGCGCTGGATCCGGCCCACGTCCGGGCCGGTGATGCCGTGCGCGGCGAGCCGCTCGGGCAGCATCCGGCGTCCGTCGGGCTCGACCAGCCGGTAGCCGTACGACTCGACGGGGTGGGAGAGGCGACGGGCCTGAAGGGTGTACGAGGCGGTCACCGCGAGGTCGCCGTCGGTGTCGACCGGGGCCTCGGTGAGCGGCACGGTCTCGCGGTAGGCGGTGGCGTGGCGGAGCCGCTCGTAGAAGTGCTGTCCGGAGCGGGGGAAGTGGGCGGTGACCTCGTGGGGTACCTGGTCGAGGTTGATGCGCTGGATGACCCCGGCGAGGCCGAGGCTGTGGTCGCCGTGGAAGTGGGTGACGCAGATCCGGTTCAGGTCGTGGGC
Organism: Streptomyces sp. NPDC059477; assembly: GCF_042749375.1. Classification (NCBI taxonomy): domain Bacteria; kingdom Bacillati; phylum Actinomycetota; class Actinomycetes; order Kitasatosporales; family Streptomycetaceae; genus Streptomyces; species Streptomyces sp. NPDC059477. Next base: position 29,790 of record NZ_JBHYUG010000091.1, read on the forward strand.
GGCGACCCCGGCGCGGAGCATCTGGCGCTGGGTGCCCTCGCCGGGGTCGAAGAGGATGCCTTCGCCGTCCCAGCGCAGGAAGTAGCCGTTGTGGTTGCGGTGGCGGGTCGGCACCTGGCTCGCGGTGCCGAGCACCACCAGTTCACGGACGGACACGGAGCGCTATCCCGGGGGCCATTGCATGCCTCGACCGCCGAGGACGTGGGCGTGCGCGTGGAAGACGGTCTGGCCGGCGCCGCCGCCGGTGTTGAAGACGACGCGGTAGCTCTCCAGGTGGTCCTGGTCGGCGACGGCCCGGGACTCGCGCAGGACGTCCGCCGCGATCTGGGGTTCGGCGGCGGCCAGCTCGGCGGCGTTGGGGTAGTGGGCCTTCGGGATCACCAGGACGTGGGTGGGCGCCTGGGGGTTGATGTCGCGGAAGGCGACGGTGGTCTCCGTCTCCCGCAGGATCGTCGCCGGGATCTGACCCTCGGCGATCTTGCAGAACAGGCAGTCGGCCTGGGGCTCCCCAGCCATGGTCCCTCCGGGGGTTGTGGGGTACGACGTGCATCGTATCGTCGTCGGGTTTCCGGCCGGCGGGGGCCGGTCGCGCAGTTCCCCGCGCCCCTGGGGGGGTGCCGCCCGCCTGCGTGAGTGGGCGGCGCCGCTCGCGAGGTGCGGCGTTTCGCTGCCGGGATTCCGCCGGTGGGGGCCGGTCGCGCAGTTCCCCGCGCCCCTGGGGGTTGCCGCCCGCCTGCGTGAGCGGGCCGCGGGCACTCTCTGCCCCCCTAGCTGCGGGCAGTCGTGTCTCCCCCAGGTGGGGACCCCCAGGCGGCACGGGTGGGCGCGGCGGCGCCCCGCGAGCGCGGGTCAGCGACCACGCCCCGGCCTCGGCCGTATCCGATCGCACCTCCTCGACGCGCGCCCGTAACACCGCCCCACGCCAGCCGGAACTGCCCTCAGGGGAGAGCTGGTGGTGTCTTTGGTGGGGTTTGGTCCAGGGCCGCCAGGGCCAGGCGGACCGCCTCGTCGAGTTGGGGGTCCGAGCCGGTCGCCCAGTCCTGGGGGCGGTGGACGATCTCCACGTCGGGGTCGACGCCGTGGTTCTCGACCCCCCATTCGTAGCCTTCGAGCCAGAACGCGTACTTCGGCTGGGTGATCAGCGTGCGGTCGACCAGCCGGTAGCGGTTGTCGATGCCGATCACGCCGCCCCAGGTGCGGGTGCCGACGACGGGCCCGATGCCGAGGGCGCGTATCGCCGCGTTCACGATGTCCCCGTCCGAGCCGGAGAACTCGTTCGCCACGGCGATCACCGGCCCGCGCGGCGCGTCCCGCGGGTAGCTGTAGGGCCGCATCCCGCGCGGCACCGCCCACCCCACGATCCGCCGGGCCAGCTTCTCCACCACCAGCTGCGAGGTGTGTCCGCCCCGGTTCTCGCGGATGTCGACGACCAGGCCGTCGCGGGCCACCTCCACCCGCAGGTCGCGGTGGATCTGCGCCCAGCCGGGAGCCTGCATGTCCGGCACATGGAGGTAGCCGAGCCGTCCGCCGGAGCGGGCGTGGACGTGTGCCCGGCGGTCCGCGACCCACGCGTGGTAGCGCAACGGCTCCTCGTCCGCGACCGGCACGACGACCGCGTGCCGCAGATCGCCGCCGCCCGCCGGGGAGATGGTCAGCTCGATCACCTTGCCCGCCGTACCGACCAGCAGCGGTCCGGGTCCGGTCACCGGGTCCACCGCCCGGCCGCCGACGGCGACGATCGCGTCCCCGGCGCGCACGGCGACCCCGGGCGCGGCCAGCGGGGAGCGGGCGTCGGGGTCGGAGGTCTCGGAGGGCAGGATCCGGTCGACGCGCCAGGTGCCGTCCTCGTGGCGGGAGAGGTCCGCGCCGAGCAGCCCCTGCCGGGCGCCCCCACCGCCGTACCCGCGCGGAATGACGTACGCGTGGGAGGTGCCCAGCTCGCCCTGGACCTCCCAGAGCAGGTCGACCAGGTCGTCGTGGGTGGCGACCCGGTCGACCAGCGGGCGGTAGCGGGTGAGGACGGCGTCCCAGTCGACGCCGTTCATGTCGGGCCGCCAGAAGTTCTCCCGCATGATCCGGCCGGTCTCCTCGTACATCTGCCGCCACTCGGCGCCGGGGTCGACGGTCTGGCGGATGCGGGAGAGGTCAACGGAGATGTTGGTGTCGCTGTCGTCGTCGTTGGAGGCGCGCCGGTCGCTGGGGACGACCTTCAGGCGGCCGTCCGTCCACAGCAGCACCCGCTTGCCGTCGCCGCTGACCTCGAAGTGGTCGGCGTCGGCGGCGAGATGCTCGATGCGCTGCTGGGCGAGGTCGTAGCGCTCCAGCTCGGTCTTGGGGTCGGGGTCGTCGGGGGTGGCCCGGGAGGCGCCGAGGACGCCCTGGACGGGGTGGCGCAGCCACAGGACGCCGTCCTTGGCGGCCCGGAGGTTGGAGTAGCGGCCCGCCTCCACCGGGAAGGGCACTATCCGGTCGGCGAGGCCGTCGAGGTCGATGCGGGTCGCCGGGGTGCCCTCGCCGTCCGGTGTCTCGTCCTTGTCCGGCGCCTCGAAGGCCCGTCCGTGGCGCTGCGGGCCGAAGGGGGACGGGGTGGTCGCCGCCAGGGTGATCAGGTGCGGCCGGTCACCGACCACAAAGGCCAGGTCGAATACGTGTTCGTCATAGACGGGGTCGAAGGAGCGGTTGGAGAGGAAGGCGAGGTGCTTGCCGTCGGGGGTGAAGGCGGGCGCGTAGTCCTGGAAGCGCAGCGGGGTCGCCTCGGTGACGGTCAGGTCGGTGGTGTGGGCGAGGCGGAGCTGGCTGAGCGGGCGGGCGCCGGGGTGGGACCAGGCCAGCCAGCCGGAGTCGGGCGAGAAGGCCAGATCGCTGACGTCGCCTTCCTCGCTGCGGTCGACCTCACGGACCTCGCCCGTCTCGCGCTCCACGAGCAGCAGCCGGCCGTCGTGGGAGGCGACGGCGGCGCGGCTGCCGTCGGGGGCCATGGCCAGTTCCAGGACCCGGCCGAGCCGGCCGGCGGCGATCCGGCGGGGGGAGGCGCCGGAGCCGGTGGCGGGCGCGAACTCCAGGGCGTCGGCGCCCTCGGCGTCCGTCACCCACACCACCCATTCCTCGCCGTCCGCGCGGAAGGTGCGCGGCAGCCGGGCCCGTACCCCCGGCTCGGCGGCGAGCGCGCGGGCCGGGCCGGAGCGGTGGGTGACCCAGTGGACGGCGCCGCGCACGGCGACCGCGCTGCCGCGCGCGGTGTGGTCGGGGGCGGCGGCGCCGAACCAGCGCGCGGCGTTCACCGGGTAGGGCTGGCGGTCGGTGCGCTGGCCGCCGAGGCGGATGTCGAGGCGGCGCGGCTCGGCGGTGTCGAGGTCGTCCAGCAGCCACAGTTCGCCCGCGGACGCGTACACCACGCGCGTGCCGTCACCGGACGCCTGGCGGGCATAGAAACCGTCCAGGGGACTGTGCCGGCGCAGGTCGGAGCCGTCGGCGAGGGACGAGTACAGGGCGCCCGTGCCCTCGTGGTCGGAGAGGAACCCGATCCGCTCGCCCGCCCACACCGGGCACTCCAGGTTGCCGTCCAGCCCCTCGTGCAGCCGTACGAATTCGCCGTCGCCGTCGGGGTCGATCCACAGCTTGCCCGCCGTACCGCCCCGGTACCGCTTCCACCAGGCCGCCTCGCGGCCCATCGGGGCGGACAGCAGCACGGTGGCGGGGCCGTGGGCGACGGCGCCGACGGGGCCGTACGGGAGGGTCTCGGCGGGGCCGCCGTCGAGCGGGATCGCGTGGGCCCAGGTGCGGCGGAGCGTGGCCTGGCCCTGGGTGCTCAGGGCGAGGACCCGGCCGTCGGCGGTCCAGCCGCGGACCTGGGTGCGGGCGCTGCCCCAGTGGGTCAGCCGCCGGGAGGGGCCGCCGTCGACGGGGGCGAGGTGCACCTCGGGGGCGCCGTCGCGGGTGGAGGTCCAGGCGACCGTGGTGCCGTCGGGCGAGATGCGCGGCAGGGTGGCGGGCACGTTGTCGGCGCTGACCCGCCAGGCCCGCCCGCCGTCGAGCGGGGCGATCCAGACGTCGTCCTCGGCGACGAAGGCGACCAACTCGCCCTGGACATGCGGAAACCGGAGGTACGCAGGCACTGGGGACTGAATCACCTGATCACCCTATGCAGGCGGGGCGTTTCCGCACAGGGGTTTGGGATCACTTGCCGCGTGCTTGACGCGAACGCGGTCATTTCCCCTCGGGCCAGCACTGGGGGTCGCTCTGGCAGTACACGGTCCGGGTGACGGTGACCGTCGTGGTCGGCTCGGCGCCGGGTGGCTGGTTCACGGGGGGCTGGTTCACGGGCGGCGCGCTGGTGGCGTCGCAGTCGCCGAGCCCGGAGACCTGGAACCACTGCTTGCCGTCGATCTTCGCGGTGAGATCGCCGCGCACACAGGCCCCGCTGACGGCCCGGGTGACCTTTCCGGTGACGGTGATGTCCTTGCCGTCGTCGGTCTGCCCCTCGCAGTCGACGTCGGCGACGATGTTCTCGCTCGCGGACGGGCTCGGGGTGGCGTCGTCGCCGACATCGGCGGTGCAGGTGAGCCACCGGACCTGGGCCTTCCGCCGCTCCAGCTCCTGGGTGACGAGTTGGTCGGTGGTGAAGGTGATGGCGTGGGTGCTGAGGGTGGTCGGCGG